>CAJYBS010000156.1 GCA_913064795.1 uncultured Gammaproteobacteria bacterium | reverse complement strand
GCTTACGGGAGCGCTCTCGGGGACAGGGCATTCAATTGGCATCTGGTGATGACATTCTTTCTCTGATTGCGGAAGCGGGTTTTGATCCACTCTATGGTGCAAGGCCGCTTCAGCGACTGATACAGCGCATGATCGAAAACCCCCTCGCCGAAGCGATACTCTCCGGCGATCTAGACCGATCGGAATCTGTTGAAGTTGTTATGGCCGAGACAGGTCTCATTTTTAAAGGAAAATAGTACTGTACACGCATACAGCTATTGTGATACTGTATAAAAAAACAGTAAACACCTAGGGCATTTCGCTAGGCTAAAAAAGGGAACTGAGTGAAAATCTAAGTAATTTTGTAAGCGCTTAGGTAAATTTTTGATCAGAAGCTTGGTCAAAATATTTAGAAAATTCTCTATAAATAGCTACAAAACAATTAGTTATAAGCCCAGTTGCACGCAAAAAGTTTATGCTTTAGTCATTGATTAAGCTGAAGCCAATAAAGCTTGAGCCAATAAAGCTTGAGCCAATAAAGCTTGAGGTAATAAAGCTTGAGCAGATAGAGAGGAGAACGCTTGTGCTAAATGTGGTTCAACCAAGATCTTTAGACGTCAGAAGCAGGTCCACCTTTCACAAATTCTCGAGACGCGGGAGCCGTTATAGCGATGATCGCACCAAAGCGTTTGACCGCGTTGGCTATGCTGCTACAGAGCTTGGCCGTCCGGTTAACAGAGAGCCTCGCGCGCAGAAGGATTATTCGAAGCTGGCGATGCAAGCTTCGAAGCGGATGAAATTTAGCAAGGATAAGGTCAGGACAGGTCGATTAATCTGTCTGCATTTGCGTTCTTTGCTGCAAGAAAAGCCAGTCGCTCGACTATCAGTCACGGCGCCATCCCAAGCCAATATCCCGCATCGAGTGGACTTGATAGAGCAGAGACAGGTACCACTTCCACTGTAAAATGCTTTAGCCCATGGCGCGCTAATGATTGAGGCGAGCATCTCTGGCATTCTGGGCTGCAATACCTCCTCTTGACTTAAGTATCCCTGTAGATGCGCGGTCTTGTCTGCGTATCTATCAGATTAATCAGTCGCTTAAAGCGATGAGGTGAATCAGTCAAGCTATGCAAGCGTCTCGGTCAGAGCGATAGGCCTGAGCGCCATGGTATTCCAAGCATTCTTCCTCAGAGACCACGAATTTTCTTTAAACCTGCGCTTATTCAAGCTTAAGCTTGTAATCTTTAGCGTGAAGAATTTCTGAGGTTAACCGTCATTGTGTCGTCAAATACGGAGAGATTGTGAGTTCTCCTTGAGATCGGCCTTCAGGTTCTAGCCTGAGATAATGCTGGACGTTCAATTCGTAGAGGCTGAGCACAAGCTTTGGAGCAAATCGATACAGTGATCATTGGTGCAGGCGCTGTTGGCTTGGCAGTTGCGCGAGCATTGTCCATGGAGGGACAAGATTGCCTGGTCTTAGAACGTGAGGCGCGCATTGGTCAAGGGATCAGTAGTCGTAATAGCGAGGTCATTCATGCGGGTATTTATTACGAAAAAGGATCAGTAAAAGGACGTCTTTGTGTCTCAGGAAAATCTAAGCTCTACGCTTTTTGTGAGAAGTTTGGTGTAGGTTTTCGTCGGTGCGGTAAAATTATCGTCGCGACGTCTTCGGATGATCTGGCTGAACTCGAGGGTATCCAACAAAAAGCTGCTGGCAATGGCGTCAGTGACCTCGCTTATCTCAGCGGGCGCGACATTCAGAATTTAGAACCTGAATTATCTGCCGTTGGGGGTCTACTATCTCCGTCAACCGGCATCGTCAGTGCCCATGAATATATGCTCGCGTTGCAAGGTGAAGTCGAAACCCATGGCGGCGTTGTGAGCCTCCTGAGTGAGGTCACTCAGATCGCCCCTGAAAAGGGGGCTTATCGAGTGACCGTACGGATTGGTGATCAGAGAGAGGTGTTTCAGTTCTTAGCTAGTAGAATTGTCAACGCGGCGGGTCTAGGTGCGACTAAAGTCGCCGCCCGCATGGTTGGATTATCCGACGATCGTGTTCCAGAAATGTATTTTTGTCGCGGCAATTATTTTTCGATGGCTGGCCAAAACCCATTTAGGCACTTAATCTATCCTGTGCCACCCAAGAGTGGAGCGGGGCTCGGTATCCATGCGACAATCGATTTAGGTAATCAGGTGAAGTTCGGCCCGGATGTTGAATACATTGACTCAGAGCGCTATGACGTGAATTCAAGCCGACTGCAGACCTATTATGAAGCCATTCGCCAATATTTTCCTGGACTCGAGGAAGGTTCTCTGGCTCCAAGCTACGCTGGAATTCGGCCGAAACTCCAAGGGCCCGGTGATCCTCCAAGAGATTTTTTGATTCAAGACGAATCTGCCGCAGGACTGCCGGGTATCATCAACTTGTTTGGTGTTGAATCCCCTGGGCTAACAGCCTCTCTTGCTATCGCTGAGGAAGTCGTGGAGCGCTATCGTGTATAAACGATTCTTAAAAACGCAGATCTGTCTGTCTCGAAATGGTGCTGTGTGAGCGGGGGTCATCATCATGCTCATGGTAGCTTACCCACCCACGGTGCAATGAACCTCAGCTTTGGATGCGCCGTTGCAGCTAACCTGCTGTTTACCGTTTTTGAAGCTGTTCTCGCCTTTAAGGCTGGGTCAGTGGGCCTCTTAGCCGACGCAGGACACAACCTCAGTGATGTTCTTGGTCTGGTATTGGCTTGGTTTGCAAGCTACCTTGTCACCAGGAAAGCTGGCGAGCGCTTTAGTTACGGGTACCGTAGAACCACGATCCTTGCTGCATTGATTAATGCTGTGGTCTTGGTCGTGGCATCGCTTTACATTGCGTATCAATCTTTCGAAAAGATGTTGCAACCCGCTGAGGTGAACGCCGAATTGGTGATACTGGTTGCTTTAGTCGGCATTGTAATTAACGGTGGCGCTGCGCTGCTTTTCATTAAGCAGAGCCATCATGATCTAAACATCAAAGGCGCATTTCTTCATTTAGCTTTTGATGCATTGATTTCAGCTGGAGTGGTCGTCAGCGGATTGCTGATTTTCCTGACCGGGGCTCTTTGGATCGACCCACTTGTGGGATTAATCATTGTAGCGGTTATTCTCATCATGACCTGGCGTATGCTTGCTGATGCATTAGGCCTTATCCTCGATGCAGTCCCGCCAAATATCGATCTGGCGGCAGTAACCGCTTTTTTGCAAGAGATTCCGGGCGTTAGCGCCGTGCATGATCTTCATATCTGGGCAATGAGCACCCAAGAAAATTGTTTGACCGCTCATCTTGTGATGCCCGAATTTCCTTTATGGGATACACCCAACGGTTACGAAACGATCAGCGCGACGTTAGCGCAACAATTTTCGATACACCATGTTACGTTACAAGTCGAACGTAGCGATTCATGCCAAACACAAGACTGCAATGAAGAGGATCGTCATGGACTTTGATCGTTGGTTACAGGAGGCGACGGAGAATCGACCTATCGAGCCGATTGTTCTTGATGTGCCGATACCCATCACCGAGATTCCAACGCCAGCGCTCTTACTTGATGAAGCGAAACTACTTCGTAACCTGAATGACATGGCAGAGCTGACCCGATCCGCTGGCCTTGCGCTGCGCCCCCACAGCAAAATGCATAAATCTCCGATGATTGCTCACTTGCAATTAGCCCACGGGGCTTCGGGGATTTGCTGTGCCAAGGTGTCAGAAGCGGAAGTGATGCAACGCGCTGGCGTAAATGCGATCTTGATCACATCACCGGTCAGAGACGGGAGGACGCTGGGTCGGGTCGCAAAACTCGCCCAAGAAAATCAAGAAATGATGATCGTTATCGATGCGGTTGAAGCTGCGGTTTCATTGAATCAAGCGCTTGAAGCCTCTGGGCAGACACATCGCCTGAAGGTCTTAATCGATATTGACCCTGGGCTTGGTAGGACAGGGATTGCCCCAGAGGCGGGGCTTTTGGAGCTTGCGGGAACGATTACGGAATCTTGCAATCATCTTGAGTTCTGGGGATTACAAGTTTATGCAGGGCATTGCATGCACATAGAATCTGTCGATAAGCGATTTACCCGTTATCAACGGGCGCTAGCATTCGGGGAATCGGCGATAACCCTGCTTACTGACGCTGGCTATGAAATTCACCTGGTTTCAGGAGGCGGAACAGGCTCAATTGAATTTGAAGAGGGCCTCGGTTTGTTAACTGAGGTGCAAGCGGGTTCTTATGCGTTCATGGACATTGAGTATCGAGACATCGAGAGTCGCCATGGTCCGATTTTCGATCGGTTCGAAATCGCGCTCAGTGTGCTGGTTACAGCGATCAGCCAGCCCAAGTCCGGTGCGATCACGGTCGATGCAGGGTTCAAATCACTGGCCTCTGACAAAATGGCCCCGGAGTTTTTAGAGATTGAAGGATTGACTTATTTTTGGGGGGGAGACGAGCATGGTATCGTTCGATTAGATAACCCTTCAGTCGAGGTTGAGCTTGGAGGCAAATTTAAACTGATTACTCCCCATTGTGATCCGACGGTGAACTTGCACGACTATTATTATCTCGTCAGGGAAGAGGCGGTCCATGAACTATGGCCGGTATCTACAAGAGGTTGCTCCCAGTGATTTCAGCCCCTTATTTCGAGGATTTCTACGTTGGACAGGATTTCTCTGACGTGCCGTCAGTCACGATTACCGATGGCATGGCTGCTTGGCACCAGAGCCTATTTGGTGATCGTAGTCGATTGGCTTTAGATCTACCTCTGACTGCAGCGATTACTGGCCGTTCCCAACTGCTAGCGAATCCTGCATTGGTATGCAACATTGCAATCGGTCAAAGCACGATTCCCAGCCAAAGGGTGCTCGGGAACTTATTCTATCGAGGGCTGCATTTTAAGGCCCCAGTTTTTATCGGCGACACCCTAACAACAACGACTCGGGTTGTGGCGCTGAAGCAAAATACGATTAAAGCGGGTCGCGCAGCCTCGGGAATGGTTGGCCTTGAAATCCATGTCGTGAATCAAGAGGCTCAGACTGTTTTGCATTTCTGGCGTTGTCCCATGATCCCGTGCCGCGATCCTAATATTGATACTGGCCAAAGTGACGATTTTGCGGTGATGCCAGAATTCCTGTCCGATGAAGTCATCGAGCAACATCTTCCTACCTGGGATTTTTCGGCCTACTCTGCGCGATATCCTCAGGCCTCAGCTGTTAAAATTGAGGCTGGTGACCACTGGATGGTTGAAGCCGCCGATACGGTTACCTCAGCACCGGAGTTGGTTCGGTTGACGCTCAATCTGGCAATGACTCATACCGATGCCTCCCGCAGTGTTTACGGAAAACGGTTGGTTTATGGGGGGCATACGATCGCGCTTGCTTCTAAGCATCTTACGTTCGCTCTTCCACATCTGTTGCAGATCCTTGCTTGGTATCAGTGTGATCATGTTGGCCCTGTCTTTGAGGAAGATATTCTAAAAACGAGTGTTAGGGTCGATGAGGTTAATGCCGTTTCGGGTGCTCAGATCGCAAAGCTCACCGTTGA
>CAJYBS010000155.1 GCA_913064795.1 uncultured Gammaproteobacteria bacterium | reverse complement strand
CAAGCTTTGGGTGTCAATTGGCGCGCTTTCGTTGAGGGCCTCACCTTTATCTTTTGTGGCAGTCTGAAGCCCCGATACTCTGTAGAAGTTGTAGTCTGGATACTTGCCGACGCCATTTATTAAAAGGTGTTCCTTTTCGTATACCATATTCTGTCTGTCATATTCACACATCTCAAAGTCTGGTGTGAGCTGGATGGCGTAAGTCGGGCAGGCCTCTTCACAAAGCCCACACATAATACACCGAGAAAAATTGATCCTGAAAAACTCAGGGTACCAGGTGCCGTCCTCTCTGGTATCCTTCTGTAAGGCTATACAATCGACCGGACATGCTGCAGCGCAGAGGTTGCAAGCAACACATCGCTCCTCGCCATCTGGATCTCTCGTTAGCACAATACGGCCGCGATAGCGTGGAGCCAAATATGGCATTTCTTCCGGATACTGAACCGTTTCGGCTTTGCGAAAAAGATGGATAAAAATCTCCCACATTGTACGCAGCATGCTTAACATTAAACAATCTCCTCCATCCAAAGAAGCACCGCTCCAGTAACTGCCAGGTTTATAAGCGTTATTGGGAGCATCACTTTCCAACCAAGATCCATGAGTTGATCGTATCTAGGCCGGGGAATAGCCGCTCTCAACAGAATGAAAAAGTTGATGACAAAAATCACTTTCAGACTAAACCAGACGAATGGCGGCACCCAATCGCCAAATATACTTGGACCCATCCATCCGCCAAAAAAGAGTGTCACAATCATACAAGAAATCAGGGCAAGTCCGAGGTATTCCCCTAGCATAAACATGGCGAACTTCATTCCTCCATATTCGGTATGAAATCCGGCGGTTAGTTCATGTTCCGCCTCTGGCAAATCGAAAGGGAGTCTGTGGCTCTCTGCGATACCCGCTATCAAAAACACAAACAAGCCCAGAACTTGAGAGAAGCAGAACCAAACCTCCCTTTGGGCTTCAACAATATCAACAAGACTAAAGCTGCCGGTAATCATGACCACTCCCATAAGTGACAAGCCCATGAACACCTCGTAACTGACCATTTGGGAGGCTGACCGGAGGCCTCCCAATAGCGCATACTTATTATTCGAAGCGAGCCCTCCAAGCAATACGCTATATACGGCTAGTGCGGACATGCCGAGGAAAAACAGTAAGCCGATGTTGAGATCCACTATGTGTACCCCGGGCGCAAAGGGGACGACGGCAAAACCCATCATCATAGAGGCGATTATCGCTGTGGGTGCCAGGACAAAGACTAAGCGGTCGGCGAAAGGAGGAACCCAGTCATCCTTGAATAATAGCTTGATAATATCGGCGCCTAACTGTCCTATGCCAAACGGACCAATACGATTTGGCCCTAAACGGTCTTGCCAGAATCCTAAGAGCCTGCGTTCCCACCAGACCAGCACCCCCGCTACTGTGATTCCACCCACGAGTATCGAAATAGCAAGCAAAACAAGCATTATATCAGCCATAAAGGTTTTCCCCCAACGATGCGTCAGACGCGCCATCGGTGGCTATCAGCAGCGGTTTAGATCGAACCCAATTAGCATCCTTTGTCAGTTGCACAGAGTGACCAGGAATTAACTGAAGGGTTTCTTCAAAGCCTACACTAAAGCCAACACAACCGTCAGCCATACGATCAACGATCCTGACCTCGAGAGATCTTTCATCGATATCGTCGATAACTAACAGGCCGTCGCCATCTGAGACGTTTAACGCGTTCGCTCCATCTTCCGTCAAAGCCACAAAGGCGTTACCGGCCAATTCGGAGATCTCTTTAGTGTGGGATGAAAGTTCCTCAGAACCATGGATGCATGCTATTGGTATCAATGTCCACTTGTCTTTCTTAGCCCCGTTAGATTTATGGCTTTTAACTGCGGTACTAAAACCCTCTCGGTCTGATGATATCAGCATCACGTCGGGTGTCGGATTCTTGTGAGGACCATCCACTTTAGATTGGAATTTCTGTACGGAATGATTCGAATTCCAACCTGGTGACCAGACAAATGGCGATAGAGTCGAAGGCTGATCGCGATTCAAACCTTCCATGCTATATGCGAGTGCGGTTTCGTTATCCTTTGGTTGAGGTGGCTCATGAACCGAAACGGAGGCATTCATGGCTGTTCTGCCGCTATAACGATGGGTTTGCCTTGGAATTTTTTGACCGCGATCCCGGAAAGCTTGTCCAGGCGCCACTTTATCTATTTCGCTCCACTTTTCGTCACTGCTGGCAAGCAAGGAGACTACGTCATCAAAACAATCGAGCCCTGATAATTTTTCATCACTACCCAAGGAGGCTAATTTTACCAACCACTGCCAACTTGGGAGTCGCTCATTAGCCGGTTCGAAGACAGGAAAGTAACGCTGAGCCCGACCTTCAAAGTTTATCAATGTTCCCTCCGACTCTGCGAATGAAGCGGCGGGAAGCACCATGCTAGAAAGGTTCAGCGTATCGTTTTCAAGTACGTCCAGTGAAATAATATCTACTTTTGAATCCGCTAATTTTTGCAGAGCACTCTTACCCAACCTGCGAGACAGGTCATTCTCTAGAATTACTAAGGTATCTATTTTATCTAACTGCTCAATGACTTCTGTCAACGAGAGAGTATTCTGATCGCGCAGCAGGGCTGCACCCATGCTATTACTCTCAGGCACACATAGGCTTAGCATCGTATCCTTATTTGACATGCTCAGTGTGTCAGCGACCATAGCGGCACTGGACAAAATGTCTGGGTGAGAACCGCTGATCCCGCTGACCACTAATGGTCGATTGGCTTGCAAAAGTATATCTGCTGCGGTGCAGACCATTTCATCTTCAATCTCGCCGCCATTAAGTTTCTCCGCTAATGAAAATCCAAAGTCAGCTATTTCATCCGGATTTAGACAGTAGATGTGGGAAGCCACGTCATCTAAACGGCTTTCAGAGCTTGTTACCACCACTAAGGGAGAAAGTTCATCTTGGCCCAAATTTCTGACAGCGGCATCTTGCCACTTTGGTATGCCGGCTGCCTCTGCCATAGAAAATGACTCGTTTCTAACGGCTTGCCTAAGAGCTAATGCAATTCTAGGCGCAGTGTTGGAAACATCTTCACCCAAAATTAGTATGGCATCGGCTGACTCCATTTGTCGGACAGATGGGACATTGGCAGTAGTGGACGACAGAATCTTTGTTAATTTCTCGATCGCCGAAGCCTCTGAGTCAGATAGACCCGAAGAGAAATTAGTTGGTCCCAGCCAATGTTTCAAAAGAAAGTTCGGCTCAAGCGATGCCCGTGGAGAGCCTATACCGACCACACGTTTATTATTCAGCCAACGAGCGGCGGTGGAAAGTGCATTGTCTTGGCGAATAGCCGAGAAGCTCCCTTCCACTTCGCGCAATCCAGCGAAGTCAATTCTTTCCGCATTATTGACGTAGCCGGCTCCGAATCGTCCACGATCACAGATAAAATATCCATTTACATCATAATTATATCGGTTGTGGATTCTCTTTAATTGACCATATCTTTCCCCGGGGGCGGTGTTACATCCCACGGCGCATCCAAAACAGATAGATGGAGCGGACTGCAAATCCCATTTTCGACTGAACTTAGCTAAGAAAGGCTTGTCTGTAAATACGCCTGTTGGACAGACTTCCACTAAGTTTCCGGAGAACTCGCTCTCCAGAATCCCATCTTTTTGACGACCGAAAAAGACCCTATCCCTAGAAGCTTGAGCGCCGAAGTCCTTGCCACCCGCATAATCTTTATAAAATCGTTCGCATCGATAGCAGGTTATACAGCGGTTCATTTCATGATGAATCAGTGGGCCGAGATATTGATTCCTGTGCGTGTTCTTTTTGCCGGTATATCTTCTGTCTCTGTGCCCCACCATTACAGTCATATCTTGGAGGTGGCATTCACCACCTTCGGAGCATACCGGGCAGTCATGGGGATGGTTAAGCATCAGAGATTCTATGATGGCTTCGCGAAATTGCGTGGCGTTTTCTGTGTCCAAGGAAAACCTGGCCCCATCCTTAACCTGCGTCATGCACCCCATTACTATCCGACCGGTAGTGTCTTCTTCGCTCTGATATTGGACTACTGCGCATTGTCGACATGAACCGACAGAACCCATCGCTGGGTGCCAACAAAAGTAGGGAAGGTCGAGACCTGCATTGAGGCATGCCTCCAACAGATTTTCACCTTCGTTCACCTCTATCGATTGTCCGTCCACTAAAACTTTGGGCATAAATTATCCTCTTGCTCCATTCGATTTGTGAGAGCCTGAACCTTCAATCAGCTTTTCAAAATCAGAGTAAAAGTACTTCAACGCACTCTGAAGTGGCTCCATGGCCCCTGGAGCAAGCGCGCAATGGGTGTTGCCGATTCCGCCGATGTATTTGACCTGATAGGCCAACGTCTCCAGGTCTTCTTTTCGACCTCGGCCGTTATATATATCCTCAAGTACCTGACGAGTCCATGGGAGTCCGTCTCGGCAGGGCGTGCAAAAGCCGCAGGATTCTTGTGCAAAAAAACGTATGAGGTTGAGCACCATGCCAACTGGACATGTTTGGTCATCGAGTATTATCATCGTGCCCGTTCCCATCCTACTGCCTGCTGCACCGATCACGTTATAATCCATAGCAAGGTCTAGGTGGTCGCTCGTGAGAAAATCAGTTGAACCACCGCCCGGAAGGAAGCCTTTAGGTTCGAGGCCCGGCTGCATTCCCCCGGCGCCGTCTTCGATGATTTCGCGGACCGGTGTGCCCATGGGTAGCTCCCAGCATCCGGGATTATTAACTTTTCCGCTCACGCCAAACAGTTTTGTGCCGCTATCCTCTCCCCGACCAAGTGTTTGGAACCAGTCAGCGCCTCGATGAATAATGTGGGTAATGTTACACAGTGTTTCTACATTATTTACGATGGTGGGACGACCCCAAAGTCCACTAACCTGGGGGAATGGTGGTTTGGCCCTTGGGTTTGCTCGCTTCCCTTCCAATGCGTTAATCAGTGCCGTTTCCTCCCCGCAAATATACCGACCGGCGCTGGGGTGGACATACATCTCGAGACTAAAGCCCGACCCCAGTATGTTTTTGCCCAGATAGTTTTTCTCATAGCATTCGACGATAGCGTCCCGAAGCCGCTGAATCGAGACGACATATTCGCCGCGAATAAAAATATAAGCTATGTCAGCACCAAGCGTATATGCGGAGAGAATCATGCCTTCTATAAGTTGGTGTGGGTCGAATTCCATCAGCAGTCGGTCTTTGAACGTGCCGGGTTCCATCTCATCCGCATTGCAGACGAGGTATTTATGCCCCGGCGAACAAGCCTCGCCTTTTGGTACAAAGCTCCATTTCATCCCGGTCGGGAAGCCTGCCCCACCGCGCCCCCGAAGTTTAGAATCCTTGACGATAGACTCACAGTCTACTGGGCTCAACTCGGCGATAGCTTTTTTCAGGCCTTGATACCCTTCGTTGGCTTCATATGCCATGAGATTGACGGGCTTGGGAGCATTTGCAATGTTTCGTGTAAGCACTCTTTCCATCAACAATCCTCGCGTGAAGA
>CAJYBS010000154.1 GCA_913064795.1 uncultured Gammaproteobacteria bacterium | reverse complement strand
ACCTGATAGCCGGCTGTCAACGCAGTGCTTTTGGCCGCAATAGCAGGCACGTCCTTCGGCCAGCGGCCTACAAAAGTTGACATCTAATCGGTGCAAGGGTAATGCATTGTGGCCCCATTCGCCTGCGATGCTGTTAGGCCCACTCAGGAGCTGTTGATTGACGCTAATGCCGCCTCCAACGCCAGTCCCCAAAATAACACCAAAGACGATCGGATAATTTGCACCTGCACCGTCGATCGCCTCAGACAAGGTAAAGCAATCAGCGTCATTGGCGATTCGGATGTGCCGGCCCGATCGAGTCTCAAGGTCTCCGAGCAGGTCTCGGTTGTTGAGTGCGGTGGTGTTAGCGTTTTTCATTAAGCCGGTCTTTTTCGATCGTGACCCAGGCGTACCCATACCAATGGGCAGTGGAGGGGTCTGTGGATTGGGGTCAATCCGTTCGATCGCTGTGACGATTTGATCAAGGATACTGTCGTAACCTTGATGCGGGGTGTCAAAGCGATGCTTTGATTCGATTTGACCGGCGGGGTCCAGAGCGATGACCTCGATCTTGGTTCCCCCGAGATCGATTCCAAGTCGACGGCGTTGTGAAAGATCGCTTGATTGCTGAACCACAAAAGGCCTAGGTGCCGCAGAAGGTTCGTTGGACTCTTTCGCTGTCAGCGGGTGCACTCGCAAAGACAGAGGTTGCCAGCGCTTCATTGTAGGGGTCTGTCACAGCCGCATTCAGCGCTTTGAAGGGTTCAAAATCATGGTCTCGGTAGGCGGCTTGAATCGCGAATTCAATGTGATGATTGCGGGGAATGATCACTGGATTTGAAGCGCTGAGGCGTGCTTTTGCTTCCTCAACACTGAGCTCCGCCAACAAGGCCTGACGCCAGTGCTCAGCCCAGGCGGTAATTTCGGACGGATCATCGGCTATTACCTTGGGTATCACCCGATCTTTTAGGCCAGAGAAGCTTAAACTGTAATCCAGTTCCTGCTGCTCTAGGAGGGTTAAAAACTCAGTTAATAGCTGAGCGCTCCGGCTCGACGGTGTGAGTCCTAGCTTTGCTGCCCCGAGATCGGTAAACGCCCTCTCAAAAAGCTTCGGAAAGGTTTCGAGGGAGGCTTTAGCGGCTTCGATGGCGGCTTCCTCATTTGAATCGATGAGCGGCAACAGGGCCTGGGCCAGGGTCATTAAATTCCAATGGGCGATGCTCGGTTGATTTTGGTAGGCGTATCGACCTTGTTGGTCAATGGCCGAGTAGACGGTGCTTTGTTTAAAGGTATCCATAAAAGCGCAAGGGCCATAATCAACGGTCTCGCCGCAAATCAACATGTTGTCGGTATTCATAACGCCATGGATAAACCCTAGGTTTTGCCATTGGGCAATCAGTCGAGCAAATTCCGCGATCACGGCGTCAAGGAGCCCAAGGTACGGCGAGGGTTCATCTTCTGCCTCAGGGTAGTGCCGCGCGAGGGCATAATCTGCGAGCTGCCGAAGGCTGTCTAGGTCTTGGCTGGCAGAAAAGTACTGAAACGTGCCAAATCGGATGTGGCTGCTGGCCACCCTAGTGAGAATTCCGCCGGGTTCTGCGGTCTCGCGATAGACCTGCTCCCCTGTCGCAACAGCGGCCAAGGCACGGGTTGTAGGCACCCCAAGCGCCGCCATGGCCTCAGAAACAATGTATTCTCTGATGACGGGTCCTAGCGGGGATCGGCCATCTCCACCGCGAGAGTAGGCGGTGGGCCCGGATCCTTTGAGCTGCAAATCGAACCGGTTTTCCTCAGTCAGAATCTCACCCAATAGCAACGCACGTCCATCCCCCAATTGCGGATTCCAGTGACCAAACTGATAACCGGCGTAGACCGTTGCTATGGGCGTTGCGCCTTCAGGCAAGGTATTTCCAGAGAAAATTCCAAGCGCCTCCTCCGAGGTAAGCCATTGCTCATCGATGGACAGAGCAGCGGCTAAAGACGGATTGATTTCGATCAGAGCTGGGTTTTGCACGGGCTGTAGCGGCTGGGATTGGTGAAAACGCTCGGACAGTCGGCTGTAGGAATTGTCAAAAGTTATAGGTGCACTCATGTCGAAACTTTAGCACAATGCGGGAGCAACGTTTCAAACCCGATCGGAGTCCACCATGTTATTTGATTCACCAGATTCATTTGAGGACTGGATTACGGCGACCGGGTTTGCGGAGCTCGGGGACCGTCAGGGCTGTGCGTGTTGTTCTTCACTCCCTGCGCTTCTAACTGAGATCACGGACCGAACCCATCCTTTGTTGGAGGCTGGGCATTGGGCCGATCGTGGTCGGGCGCCGGGGCCCCGTGTCGATGGGCTCTGGGTGAATGCAAAGGTTTTTACAATGGATGACGATCTTAGGGTTGTCGACGCTCTAGCGGTCTCAGGGGGGCGGATTGTCGCAGCAGGAACCCGGGAGGAACTCGAAGCCCAGTTCGGGGATGATCTGACTTTAATCGATGCCGAAGGGCGTGCGATTCTTCCTGGCTTTATTGAGCCCCATATGCATTTTTTACCCATCGCGACAATCGGCCGTTTGGAAAATGTTGGACCTTATCGATTTCCAAAAACCGAAGACGCGCTCAGTCATTTAGGGACTTTGGCGTCGAAGCTAGAAGAAGGGCAATGGTTAATGGGGCGTCAGTTTGATCCGGCGCTGCAGGAGGGCCCAGAAACTTTGACTCGATGGATGCTCGATGAGGTTTCTTCCACGCATCCGATTTTGATTTACAACGCTTCGCTGCACTTCGCCTATTGCAACTCGAAGGCGCTTGAAATCGCGGGCATCGATGAAAGTACCCCTGATGACCCGGCATCGCCATATGGTCGAGACGAAAAAGGGTTGCCGAACGGGGTCCTCAAGGGTGGCAGGGCGATCGGCAGTGTGGTTAAACACAATGCCGAACAGCGAAGCTACGATTTAGCTGGAGCGGCTCTGGAAGTCTGCGCTCGGGCAAATGCCAAGGGGATTACGACATTTTGCGATCAAGCGACGGGGATGGTTCAAGGGACGAAAGAAGTCGAGATCTATCGAGCAATGGCACAATCGGGTCGAATGACCGCCCGCCTGCGGTATTCCCTGAGTTACGCCCTTGAGTCCCAATGGGATGATCTCGGTATCCAGTTTGGCGATGGCGACGAATGGGTTCGGGCAGTGGGTTGGAAAATCGTGTCTGATGGCTCTAATCAAGGTTATACCGGTTTACAGCGGACGCCTTACTTGTTCCGAGAAGATCAAGGATTGGCTTATGTGGAACCTGACCGGCTCAATGAAATGGTGTTAGAGCGTACTCGGCGCGGTTGGCCATTGGTGATTCACGCCAACGGTGATTTGGCGATCGACCGGGTGCTCGATGCCTTTGAGGCGACCCAAAGTGCAGGGCTAACCCTTTGTGCGCCGTGCCGAATAGAGCACTGCAGTATACTTCACGATGATCAGATCCATCGGATTAAAGCGCTTGGGCTATCGCCCAGTTTTCTCATCGGGCACGTCTATTACTGGGGCCATGCCATGCGCGATCAGGTGTTTGGTGAGGCGAAAGCGGCGCTTCTAGATCGAACCGGCGCTTGTGAGGCGGAAGGTATCCGATGGACGCTGCACTCCGATGAACCCGTCACAGAGATGGGTACGCTGCGCTGTGTTGAAAATGCCGTCACCCGTAGTTTGTGGAAGGAGCCTGGCAACCAGCTGGCGCCGCAAGAGGCTGTGGGTGTGATGGCGGCCCTTCGGGCGATGACCATCGATGCGGCTTGGCAGTGTCACTCCGATCATGAAATCGGATCCTTGGAGGCGGGTAAGTGTGGTGATTTTGTAGTGCTCTCCCAAGATCCGCGGTCCGTGCCATTGGATCAAATCAGTGAGATCCGGGTGCTCGAAACTTATGTTGATGGGCGAAAAGTGTATTCTGCGGATCAGGACCTGCCGGAGGAGCCCTAGGCAATTCCGAGGGGCTTGGATTCGTTGAAAACCGTTTGAACTATCAGCGATCACTTGTCCTCTGGTGGTCGGCTGAATGCGTCAAGGTGATCCGGTGGTGATCTGTAGATGTCTCAGAAGCAGATGTCTCGGAAGTAAAAGAAGGTGTGCCGAGGGCCTGGTTGATCCCTGAGGAATAGCCAGGCGCTCAATGGGTAAAAATGAATCAGGAAAGAAGTCAATAATAAGGTGTGATGAACGCGGTGATCTGCATAAGGAGACAGAATCGATGAACGGCGCAGAAAGTATGTTGGAGACGCTCATTAACAATGGCGTTGAGGTCTGTTTTTCTAACCCAGGAACTTCTGAAATGCACATGGTGGCCGCCATTGGTAAGAGCCAAAGGATGCGATCGATTCTCAGTTTGTTTGAGGGCGTTTGCTCTGGGGCCGCCGACGGCTATGCCCGCATGGCGGGGAAACCGGCGCTGACATTACTTCACTTGGGGCCAGGGTTGTCCAATGCCTCGGCGAACCTCCATAACGCCAGGAAGGCTTTCTCACCCGTCATTAATTTAATTGGTGACCATGCGACCTACCACAAACGGTTTGATGCGCCACTTAATTCAGACGTTGAGGGCCTCTCAGCTCCGGTCTCGCACTGGGTCAAAACCGTTCCAACTGCAGCAGCCTTACCCGCTGAAGCCGGTAAGGCTGTTCAGGTTGCGATGGAAAAGCCAGGGCGTATCGCGACCTTGATTATTCCTGCTGATTGCGCCTGGGATGAGTCAGTGAGTCCGGTTCCTGCTCTGCCAATGCCGGATGAACGCTTGGCAGATCAAGCCTCAATTGATCAAGCCGCTGAGTGGTTGGCCAACGGCCGGCGAACGACGTTGATGATGTCGCACGGAGCCTTAACTGAGGAAAGCCTTGCTCTGGCCAATCAAATTGCTCAGGCAACCGGTGCAAAGATCATGTGCGACACGTTTACGCCTCGATTGGCTAGGGGTGAAGGACGCTGTGATATTGAAAGATTGGGTTACTTTGCAGAGCAAGCAACGGTTCAACTCGAGGATGCCGAGCAGCTGATTATGGTGGCCAGTAAGCCGCCGGTCGGATTTTTTGCTTATCCGGGAAAGCCCAGCGAGTTCTATCCAGAAGGCTGTGCGCTGCACACACTGTGTCAGGTCGAAGAAAGCGCCGAGGACGCGTTAAGGCGGCTTGTCGATCGAGTGGGAGCTGGTGATCTCGTGCCAGATCGACTCACCTTGGCGAAGCCTGATTTAGTATCTGGCCCGTTAACCCTGGAGAGTATGGCGCGAGCGGTGGGTCATACGCTTTTGACCGACACCATCATTGTCGATGAAAGCGCAACCTCAGGGGCTTTTATGCCCGAGATGACCCGAAATTCAGAACCCCATGACTGGCTCTCTTTAACCGGGGGCTCCATTGGCTACGGGCTTCCGGTGGCAATTGGTGCCGCAGTCGCGAGCCCTGATCGCAAAGTATTGTGCTTGCATGGTGATGGCGGTGCCATGTACACCATTCAGTCCCTTTGGACGATGGCGCGGGAAGACCTGGATGTTTGTGTGGTGATCTTTGCTAATCGAAAGTATCAAATTCTACAAGTTGAGCTCGCAAGAGTTGGGGCTCAATCCA
>CAJYBS010000153.1 GCA_913064795.1 uncultured Gammaproteobacteria bacterium | reverse complement strand
TTGGCTGAGGTTTCGGGTCAAATCCACCTTTTAGGACACGGCAGGCCTCTGTGGCAACTGATCGAGCAACAGAAACTGCATTCCCTCATCTTATGGGGACCGCCGGGTACTGGCAAAACAACCTTGGCGCGATTGATCGCAGCCCATTGTGATGCGCATTTCATTGCAATTTCGGCGGTCTTGAGCGGGGTCAAAGATATTCGCTCGGCAATCGATGAAGCGCGCGCTGCTATGAGTCAAGGTCGAAAGACGGTGCTGTTTGTCGACGAAGTGCATCGTTTCAATAAAGCCCAGCAGGATGCATTTTTGCCGCATGTGGAAGACGGCACCGTGGTGTTTATTGGCGCGACCACAGAAAACCCCTCCTTCGAACTCAATGCTGCCTTGTTGTCGAGAGCACGGGTCTACGTTTTAAAGCCTCTGGCGCTTGAGGAACTGAGCGAGGTGCTTGAGCGCGGGTTTGAGGCTTTAGCCGATCGTGCTGCGTCTGAGGTTGAGGCCGCATCCCTGATGATGATTGCGAAAGCCAGTGATGGTGATGCGAGACTGGCGCTCAACTTGCTTGAGATTGCTTGGACCCATCGCGCGGAGGATTCGCTGGACGGGTCTGATCTGGATGCGATTTTGGGTGACCAAGCCCGGCGATTTGATAAACGCGGCGATGTTTTTTTTGATCAAATATCTGCGCTCCATAAATCTGTACGAGGGTCATCGCCAGATGCTGCGCTGTATTGGCTGGCAAGGATGATTGACGGCGGTTGCGATCCGCTTTATGTCGCTCGCAGGGTCGTTAGAATGGCGACTGAGGACATTGGAAACGCCGATCCCAGAGCGTTGCGGATCGCGCTCGATGCCTGGGACGTTCAGAGACGACTGGGCTCGCCCGAAGGAGAGTTGGCACTCGCTCAAGCCGTAACTTACCTTGCGGTGGCTGCCAAAAGTAATGCGGTCTACGTCGCTTGGCAGAGAGCGCAGTCTCTCGTGAGGGCTGGGGGCTCTGAAGAAGTCCCGATGCATCTTAGGAATGCACCCACAGCGCTGATGAAAGATTTAGGGTATGCATCGACGTATCAATACGCCCACGACTTTGATTCAGGTTTTGTACCGGGCGAGCGTTACTTTCCTCAGACGCTTGAGGATGAAGTGTTTTACGAGCCAAGTGATCGCGGGCTTGAGCTGAAGATCAAAGAAAAACTAGAATTTTTAAGGAAAGCCAATCGTGCCAGTCAATTTCAGCGATACCATCACGAGGGTGGATTTGATGACGCTCAATGAAGTCTGGATAGGGTCATTGTTTGGAGGAGTTCGAGCATGATTTGGCTGTCGATTGCCAGCGGTGGTGCGGTCGGTGCGATGCTTCGGTTCTATCTGTCCTCCAGTCTGAGCCGATTTGAATTGCAAGGGTTTCCCTGGGGAATCTTCTCGGTCAATATTCTTGGATGCGCCCTAATGGGAATGTTGTATGTCGGCTTGGACCGGTTAGAGATCAGCGATGACCTGAGATACTTTTTAACCGTTGGTCTGCTCGGTGCTTTCACGACTTTTTCAACCTTCAGCCTCCAGCTCTATGAACTGCTTATCGCGGGTCGAGTGGGGCTGGCTTTGATGTATGGCGTCGGCAGCCTCGCCGGCTGTCTTGCGGCGCTTGCGCTTGGGGTCTGGCTGGCCCAAACCCTTTGGGGACATTGATTTACACGGTACAAACGGCTACTCTCGCCAGCCAATTATAGATGGCAAGCCGGATGTCGCTGTATAGAGAGCGGCTTGCCGGGAGGATAGAACATGTTGGACCCCAAATTGATTCGAGGTGATCTGAGCGATCTTGCTGGACATCTTGCCCGACGACAATTTGTTTTGGACGTGGATCAATTGTCGTCCCTCGAGGCCTCGCGCAAGTCTGCCCAAGTTGCCATGGAAACATTGCAAGCAGAGCGAAATAGGGTCTCCAAGGCTGTGGGGCAAGCTAAATCCAAGGGAGAAGATCCGTCGGAGATTTTAGAGGCGGTCTCGGAGCTGGGTCAGCAGCTAGAGGCTGAAAAACACCGGTTTGATGAAGCGTCAAGCGATTTGCAACAATTGCTCCTAGGTCTGCCCAATGTTCCTGACGAAAGTGTTCCGGATGGACACAGCGAAGAGGACAATGTCGAAATCAGGCGATGGGGAACTCCTCGTCAATTCGACTGTGAGGTCGCTGACCATGTTACTTTGGGGGAATCTGCGGGGTTAATGAATTTTGATGTCGCGTCGACGATGGCCCAGTCTCGTTTCGTTGCCCTCCGGGGTGAGCTTGCTCAACTTCAGCGCGCGCTCACGCAGTTTATGCTGGATGTCCACGTCAACGAGCACGGCTATGAGGAAGTGTACGTTCCTTTTTTGGTCAATGAAGAAGCGCTCCAAGGAACGGGGCAGCTCCCTAAATTTGGCGAGGATTTGTTTCGGGTTGCTATGGACCGCGCGCTGTATCTGATCCCGACCGCAGAGGTGCCGGTCACAAACCTTATGCGGGATAAAATCCTCCCCCTCGACGATCTCCCGGTCAAAATGGTGTGCCATACCCCGTGCTTTCGCAGCGAGGCAGGTAGTTATGGCCGAGATACTCGAGGCATGATTCGACAGCATCAGTTTGAAAAGGTAGAGCTGGTTCAGCTCGTTCCGCCAGAGCAAAGCGATGAGGCGCATGAATCGTTGACGAGTCACGCAGAGGCAATTTTGCAAAAGCTTGAGCTGCCATATCGCGTGGTGAACTTGTGCGCGGGTGACCTGGGAGCATCTTCTAGTAAGACTTACGACCTTGAAGTTTGGTTGCCTGGACAGAGCCAATATCGTGAGATTTCTTCTTGCAGTAATTTCAAGGATTTTCAATCCAGAAGATTACAGGCTCGGTATCGGCTGGAACAAGGCGCCAAACCAGAATTGCTGCACACCCTCAACGGTTCTGGGCTCGCAGTGGGTCGGACTTTGGTTGCGCTTTTGGAGAATTTTCAGGACGCCCAAGGTCAAGTCCTGGTGCCCGATGTGCTCCGGCCTTACCTAGGCGGCAAAACTGTCCTCATGGCGCAGTCCACCCAGTAACCAATCCGCAACGTCGTGTTTGGGGGAGCGAGTCAGCCGCGAGTCATAGGGTGTTTCGGCCCACGTTACCGACTCTGGGATAGGCTTGATAGCGAAATGGGGGGCGCGTCTGAAAGCGGCTGGTGGTTGTCAGCGTGTTCCATCTAGCGCTGATTGGCGCTCAGTCACAGTCACTGGGTTTCGGTAATCCGGCGATTTGAGCCAGATGTCGCCGGGCTCGACCTCCGAACAGTTGCATGAGTGCGATGCTGTTTATTTCTGTCTCCAGGGCTTGGGAAAGCACCTTCATGAGCACACGAGAAGGCGGAGAGAGTTTGTGATCTTGATAAAATGTTCGCAGCACGTCGATGACCTGCCAATGCTCAGCCGTTAATTCGATGCCATGGTCTCTGCCGATATCTCGGGCAACCTCAGGGGACCAGTCCTTGAGGTCTCGCAAAAAACCCTCCTGATCACGGTCTGCCCTCGTCATGTCCAGGTCAGCGTGTGTTGGTTCTGGACAACGAGGCTGACCCATTGCTTGTAGGAGATCAGTTCGACGGTATGAACAGGCGTGATCCCCCGGAGCTCTAAGTCTTCCTTAAGGGCAAGGAGGCCGGCGGGGGGGCTGAATGCCTTGTCCGCCAAACAAAAAACGCCGTCCTCGATGAGGAGCAATTGATCCCCAAAGGCCGTGGATTGGTTGTGACTGGCGAAGGCTTCGGGGGAATTGAAAGTGTGGAGAACCATCAGAAACAGAGCACACTATCGGCGTTTAGCCAGAGCTTGGAGAGTGCATCGGATTCAACAAGCTCTGGTCTCACACGGAGCGTCTGATGATCCAGGCCCTTTTCACGAAATGATGCGGCGCAGCAATAGACTTTATGGATATCAAAGTCGGGCATCGCGCTAAAGCCTGCATTGAATGCCTTGCGCGGAGGCGTTTCATGTAGGGTTTGGGGAATAACCAACTGTAGAACACCTTCTCCAACAAAGACGACACTCACCTCTGCAAAAGCGGAACCGGCGAGAAGAGCATCGAAGGATTCTTGTGCGGTGATGGTACTTCCCGGCCGCTGACTCTGAATAAATAGGAGTGTTTTCATTGGATCAGGCGCCAAAGGTAATGGTTCGGTCTGCGACCAGCGAAGCCTCAATCAGCTGTCCCAATCCGGAAATCGTAAAACCTGATGCAAGGCTATCACCGCGGTGCTCGAACCGCGTGGCCTCTGCAGAATTAACAATGCCGCGCCTCAAACAAGAAGCGATGCAAAGACAAAGATCTAAGTCGTGCGAGCGAGCGAGCATTTGCCACGCTTTGAGGATGTCGAATTCGTCTTGGGGTGGCGACTGAAAGCGGTTCGCAACCAGTACCGCATCCTGATAAAAAAAGACCCGATGGATGGTGTGCCCTCCATCCAAACAAGCCTCCGCAAAGCGATAGGCGGTCCAAAGACTGCTGCTGGTGTGGGGTGAACCATGAATGCTGAGCGCGAAGTTCAAGGAGAGGGAAGGGAAGTAGTCAGCAGCAGTAGACGCCGCCTGCGACCCCGATGAGGTTAATCGCCGGGGTGTGATCGCGACAATGCTGTGATGACTTTAATCGTCTGCGAAGCCAAACAGTGCAAGCAAGTGAACAAAGAGATTGTAGATGCTCAGGTACAAGCTAACGGTTGCCAACACGTAATTGGTTTCCCCGCCGGAAAGAATTCGATGGGTGTCGTAGAGAATGAACCCAGAGAATAGTACGACGGCCATGCTGCTGATGGCGAGGTGCATCCCGGAGATTTGAACACCGAAGAGGCCAGCAACCAGAGAGAAGACCAGAGCTCCAATGAGCACCCAAAGTCCAACCGATAAAAAGCCACCCAAAAAGGAAAAATCTTTTTTGCTGATCAAGGTGTAGCCTGAGAGCGTTAGGAAGATAGCTCCGGTTGTGCCAAGCGCATGGACAATGACCATGCCTCCTGAAGCCGATTGGAGGTACATGCCGAGGGTTGGGCCAAGAGAGAAACCTAACAGACCTGTGAACGCGAAGACCCACCCGAGAGCCGCGCTGGTATGGGCCACTTTATGGAGGCGCCAGAGGGTAAAAAAACCAGCAACCAAGGCCAGCAGGCCGAACATGGGCGGCGGCGCGAGCATCAGTGAGACGCCTGCAAGCAGGGCACTCCAGGTGACAGTCATGGCGAGCAACATGTAGGTTTGCCGTAGAACTTTATAGCCTTCGATGTTCGCCGATTTCGGGCTCGAGGTTGTGCTTGAAAGAAAGTTTGCGTCAGCCACAATTATCACTCCTTTAGAAAATAGCTGGTCATAGGTTATTGTAAGGGCTTTGTCATCGAATTCAAGATGAGGTCAGTTTTATCGGATGGGATCTCGCCCGGGGGCCTTGGACAGATTCAAGAAAAGGTCTCTAGCAACGGTCATCGCCGCATTCGGCTCGCCAAGACCTCTCTCCTCGTGGATTTAAAGGCCGTCATGTACGCGTCCCATTCTTCGGTTTGCTCCTCGTGAAGCTCCTCGCGCATCG
>CAJYBS010000152.1 GCA_913064795.1 uncultured Gammaproteobacteria bacterium | reverse complement strand
CTCCGCCTCGAGCTTACTCATTTCGGGTACCGGCTGAGTCGCGACACACTCGCCTTCACTGTCGCCTGTCGTCGTTTGCTCGCCAAGCCGAATCGTCGCGACGTAACTCTTGTCAGCTTCCAACAAAAACTGAGAAAACTTTGTCGCTTCCCCGAAGCAGATGGGCAAAACCCCTGTCGCTATCGGATCAAGGCTCCCAGTATGCCCGGCTTTGGCAGCACCAAATAGGTGTTTCACCCTTTGGAGCGCGCCATTTGACGTTATTCCGGCTGGTTTGTCCAGCAGCAATATCCCATCCACTGGACGCCCTTTGCGCCTACTCCTGCCCATAGGGCTCATCATTTTGACGATCACCCGCGATGCGATGTCCGGCTAGGGCCGTGTCAATCTTTTGCCCCTCAACAAGGCTTGAGTCAAACCTGAATCGCAATTTTGGTGTGATACGGGTACTCAATTCAGAGGCCAATTGCTTTCTCAAAAAACTGCTCGCATTGCTCAAAAGGAGCTGCGTCTGCTCGGCGTGCTCATCGGGGAATACCGAAAAAAAGACATCGGCGTAGGCGAGATCCTTAGTCACCCGGACCTCATTAATCGTGAGCATCCCTAACCTAGGATCTTTCAATTCCTTGTGTATCAAAACCGCGAGGATTTTCTGGATTTGCTCGGCAACCCGGTCGGTGCGTTTGTATTGTGCCTGCATGGAGTGATCGCCAGCAGCCTAGAGCTGCCGAGCAACCTCCCGAGTATCAAACACTTCAATCTGGTCGTTGACGCGAACATCATTATAGTTTTTGACGCCAATGCCGCATTCAGTCCCGTTACGCGCGGACTCAACCTCATCTTTAAAGTGTCTGAGGCTCTCAAGCTCGCCTTCGTAGATCACGACGTTGTCCCGTAATACGCGAATGTTCTTGCTCCGGTGGACGGTTCCTTCTATCACCATACAACCTGCGATCGATCCAAATTTCTTACTATCGAAGACATCTCTCACTTCCGCGATGCCGACGATGTCCTCTCGAACCTCGGGTGCCAGCATGCCGCTTAAGGCCGCTTTCACGTCATCAACAAGGTCATAGATCACTTTGTAATACCTGAGATCAATAGACTCTGCCTCAACGATTCGCTTCGCGGATGTTTCTGCACGAACATTAAACCCAAAAATCACCGCTTGAGAGGTCAGAGCATAGTTGACGTCGGTTTCGGTTAACCCGCCAACGCCAGAGGAGACGACGTTCACCTGAACCTCATCATTACCCAGCTCTTTTAAAGCCGAGACAATCGCTTCAAGCGATCCTCGCACATCGGCTTTAACGACAATATTCAATGATTGGACACTTTGGCTGCCAAAGTTTTCCAACAAGTTGTCCAGAGAAACCGTCGGTGTCGCCAGCCGTTCCGTCTTTAGCTTCTCGCGCCTAAATTCGGCAACTTCACGGGCACCCTTTTCATCTTTTGTGACCGTGAAAGGATCCCCCGCTCCGGGCGTTCCGTCTAAGCCCAAAATTGAGACCGGCGTTGCAGGACCTGCGAATTCGAGCTTCTGGCCCTGCTCATTAGTGACGGCGCGAACTCGACCGTAATTCTCGCCTGCCACAACGATATCGCCGCGTTTAAGCGTTCCATTTTGGACCAGCAAGGTCGCAACAGAGCCTTTCCCTTTGTCCAACCTTGACTCGATCACAACGCCCTGCGCAGGACCGTCTTGGACCGCCTTTAATTCTAGCAATTCAGCCTGAAGCAGTACTGCTTCCAGCAGGGCATCGACCCCTTCACCGGTTAACGCGGAGACTGGGATAAACTGTGTATCACCACCCCAATCCTCAGGAATCACTTCCTTGGCAGCCAATTCACTCTTAGCTCGCTCAGGGTCAGCGCCCTCTTTGTCGATTTTGTTCACTGCAACCACTAAAGGTACTCCAGCATTGCGAGCGTGCAATACCGCCTCTTCAGTTTGCGGCATAACCCCATCATCCGCGGCCACCACTAAGATCACGATATCGGTCGCGCTCGCGCCACGCGCGCGCATCGCCGTAAACGCAGCATGCCCGGGCGTATCAATAAAGCAGATTTCCCCTTGTGCGGTCTGTACCCTATAAGCGCCGATATGCTGCGTGATTCCGCCCGCCTCGCCATCGGCGACTTGGGCATTTCGAATGTAATCTAGGAGTGATGTCTTGCCATGGTCAACATGGCCCATCACGGTCACAACCGGGGAACGGGCCTCTGGCTCAGCCTCGTAGACCAACCCTTCAACCAGAGAAGTCTCGAGCTCATTGGCGTCGACTATTTTTACAGCATGGCCAAATTCCTCGACCACGAGGGTCGCTGTCTCTTGATCAACCGTGGCATTGACGTTCGCCATGACGCCAAGACCCATCAAGTATTTGATCACTTCGTTGGCTTTGATCGACATGCGTTGCGACAGCTGAGAGACGGTAATCGACTCGCCGATTTCAACCTCTCTGACTTGATCGGTCGTAGGGGCCTTAAACTGATGCCGAGGGCCCGCTTTTGGTACAGCAGCGCGCTTAGAACGCGCAACACCCGTAAGTCCCAGGGTGGTCGGCGCAAGCTCATCATCTAAAGCCGTTTCAGGGGCAATCAATATTTCATCGACTTCCTCGACCAGCAATTCTTCGACACGTTTTTTACGATTACCGTGCTTAGCTTTCTTCTGTTGAATCTCGTCGATATCAATTTCTTTGCGATCACGCTTGTCTTTTCTTGATGTTGATTTATCGTCGGTGTCTTTTGCAGAATCGGTTTTATTGGCCTTTGCGCGCTGAGCTTCAGCAGCCTGCTTGGCCTTTTCAGCTTCTTCCGCAGCAGCCTTAGCTTCTCGCTCTTGTTGCGCCACTCGCTTTTCTTCGGCTTCCTGCTCGGCGGCTAAGTGGGCCGCACGGCGTATTGCCTCAGGGTCTAGAGGCTTGCTAGCAACCGCCGGCACTTCTTGAGGCACAGCCTTTGGCGCTTCGCTTTCGGGTACAGCCGTTTCTGGTTGTGGTGGCAAAGCCTCTTCAACCGGTTCAGAAGCCTCTGCGGCCTCATCTCGTCGGACATAGGTCCGCTTCTTACGAACCTCCACATTCACTGTGCGGCCACGCCCGGCACTGCCGCCGGCCTTGATGGTGCTGAGGGTTCTTCGCTTGAGGGTAATCTTTTTAGGCCCGTCAGTCTCTTCGCCATGGCTTTTTTTCAAGAAGGCCAACAAAGATTCTTTCTGCGTCTCTTGCACCACATCCGATTCAGCGGTTTGTGGTAGTCCTGCTTCCTGCATTTGCTGCAGCAAACGGTCAACAGGCGTTCCTACTGCTTCAGCCAGTTGCTTCACCGTTGTCTCAGCCATACTCAGTTCCCCTTGTTACCTTCGCCGATTTTGATCTACTCAAACCAAGGCGCGCGAGCGGTCATAATGATCTCACCAGCGAGCGCTTCAGTCATCGACTCAATGTCCATCAAATCGTCAATTGCCTGTTCCGCTAAATCTTCCATGGTGATGATCCCAATCTCCGCTAGATCATAGGCAAGCTTCTTAGTCATACCTTCCATGGTCAATAAATCTTCTGCCGGTTCTTGAGATGAGCGGTTCGTTTCACCAACCAACTCCATCGTTGTCAGCGTATTGCGCGCCCGACTTCTCAATTCTTCGACAATCTCTAAGTCAAAACCTTCAATCGCAACCATTTCATCAATCGGCACGTAGGCAATCTCTTCAAGACTGGTGAAGCCCTCTTCGAGTAGAACCACTGCAACATCCTCATCGACGTCTAGTTGTTCCATAAACTGGGTCACCACCGTGCCTGCTTCTTGCTCCTGCTTCTCCGCCGCTTCTTCTTCGGTCATGATATTCAGAATCCAGCCTGTCAATTCACTGGCCAATTTAACATTTTGCCCGCCGCGACCGATCGCTTGCGCCAAATTATCCTCAGAAACTGCAATATCCATACTGTGGGTTTCTTCATCAACAACAATCGACACGACTTCTGCGGGCGCCATCGCGTTGATCGCCAGCTGAGCAATATTGTCATCCCAAAGAACGATGTCGATTCGCTCATTGCCGAGTTCTCCCGACACAGCTTGTACTCTAGAGCCTCGCATGCCCACACAAGCCCCTACGGGGTCAATTCGCCCGTCGTTGGTTTTGACCGCGATTTTGGCTCGCGAGCCTGGGTCTCTGGCAGCAGCCAAAATTTCAATAACACCATCAGCGACTTCTGGCACTTCGATTTTGAAAAGCTCAGTCAGCACATGAGACGATGTTCGCGTCATCGCCAATTGCGGGCCACGGGCCTCTGGACGGACTTCTTTGAGCAACGCTCGGAGTCGATCACCGATCCTGAATGTTTCTCTCGGCACCCACTCTTCTCTTGGCAGAATCGCTTCAGCATTATTTCCGAGATCAACGATCACCGCCTCACGGGTCACTTTTTTAACCTGCCCGTTCAGCAGTTCGCCGATTCGATCGCGGTAGGCCTCGACGACCTGTGCCCGTTCAGCCTCTCGAACTTTTTGGACAATCACTTGTTTGGCCGTCTGAGCGGCGATTCGCCCGAATTCTACGGATTCGATAGGTATTTCATAGACAGCGCCTGCTACCAGGTCTGCTTGCTGTTCTACCGCTTGCGCAACCGTCATCTGCGCATCAGGAAATTCAAGCTCCTCATCCTCAGTCAACACCGTCCATCGCCGAAAAGAATCGTAGAGTCCTGTCTCACGATCGATCGCTACTCGAATATCTGATTCTTCGGAGTAACGTTTTTTTGTTGCTGTCGCGAGGGCTACCTCCAATGCATCAAAAATGATTTCTTCCGAAACACCTTTTTCATTAGAAACTGATTCAACGACTAAAAGAATTTCTTTACTCATGACTCCATCTCATCTGTACGCGAGATCGCTCTCGCCATTACACTTAAACGACCACTCGCGCTCGTTCGATACTGTCAAAGGGAAGTAACACCTCTTGCGTATCGTCGACCCTGAGGACAACGTCATCGTTTTCAAGACCACTTAAAATACCTTTAAACTTTCTTTGACCTTCAAACGCGCTCCGCAAGGTCACTTGAATTTTGGCACCTTTACACTGCTCATAATGGGCCGCTTTGAATAACCGACGGTCTATTCCAGGAGATGAAACCTCTAGGACGTACTCGCCAGGTATCGGGTCTTCGACATCGAATAAACTACTCACCTGCCGACTCACACCAGCGCAATCATCCACATTAATGCCTTGCTCAGAATCGATATAGATCTTCAGCGTCATCCTGCGACCCTGATTTACCGTCTCGATACCCCACAACTGGCATCCTAGCGCCAGCACTACCGGCTCGATCAATGTCTCTAGGCCCTTCTCCCCCATGCCACCAAAATTCTCCTAAAAAAAATGGGCACAACTGCCCACTTTAAATTGCCGAACCAACATCGGCCCAATGTTCGTTTCTGAAGCCCTGGCCAAAACCCACGGCACCTGAAACAAAAAGCCCCAAGATAGGGGCTTTCCTTAAAGTGGTAGCGGGGGCAGGATTTGAACCCACGACCTTCGGGTTATGAGCCCGTCGAGCTACCAGACTGCTCCACCCCGCAACAACAAGG
>CAJYBS010000151.1 GCA_913064795.1 uncultured Gammaproteobacteria bacterium | reverse complement strand
TTAAAGCACGGCTTGCAGATAAAATAGATCGGCTGTGGCCGGTCCTTGAAAAACGCGGCCTTGCCGAACACGCCGACCCAACGCAAATTCGCTATCACGATTCCATCGCAGGGGCCTGCGCCCATGCTGATTTTGTTCAAGAATCCGCGCCGGAGGAGCTGACCATCAAACAGGCGCTGCACGCAGAGATTGATGACGCTTGTTCGCCGGAGATCATCATTGCATCGAGTTCCTCGGGTTTGCTGCCCAGCCAAATCCAATCCGTTTGCGCGCATCCTGAACGCATGCTGATCGGCCATCCCTTTAATCCAGTCTATCTATTACCCTTAGTTGAAGTGGTGGGTGGTGAGGGCACCCAGTCCAAGGCCCTCGATGTGGCCTCGGACTTTTATCAACAACTGGGGATGCGGCCTTTACGGGTCCGAAACGAGATCGAAGGCTACCTGTCTGATCGGCTTCAAGAAGCCCTCTGGCGAGAGGCGTTGCATCTCGTCAACGACGGGATTGCCACCACCCAAGAGCTCGATGATGCCATCACCTACGGCCCAGGACTTCGCTGGGCAATGATGGGTACCTGTTTGACCTTTCACCTGGCCGGCGGCCAAGGGGGCATGCGGCATATGCTCGAGCAATTTGGACCCGCGCTCAAACTACCTTGGACGAAGCTTGAGGCCCCGGAATTATCGGAAACCCTCATCGATCAAATGGTAGCGGGGACCGCCGCACAAGCTGGAACGAAGTCTATCGCAGACCTTGAAACCATGCGGGATGAATGTCTGATTGAAATTATGGCGGTCGTTGAAAAGTATCGGTCCGCTGGGCTCTAAGGCGGACACCGGATGGGCTCCGCAGTTGGCGACCTAATCCGTCTTTAGAACTGCTGTTGTTCGATCTTTACGCTGTAGATTCGTTCCACTTAATTTCACGACCCTGGACCCGAGGTTGGTCATCAACCAGTTCTTCCGGAAAGCCCGGTGCGCGCAGCTCAAGTGCACAGGCATCTTCCAGACGTTTGACGATCATCGAGGACCAAGCACGCGCACCATACCGACGCTGGCCGTCTCTGAAAATTTGCTCCAGCAGCGGCGAGACCTCTAACGGGATCGCTTGAGCATCAGCAACCGCCTGAAACAACCCTAGATCCTTTAACACTAAATCCATCGTGAAATTAATGTTGTAACTTCCATTTAAGATCACCTGACTTTCAGTCTCGTGGACAAAAGAATTCCCCGAGGAAACGCGGATGGCCTCATAAGCCAAACCGAGATCAATGCCAGATTTTTCGGCGACCGTAAGCGCCTCTCCCACAGACACAAGATTGGCAAATGCGAGATAGTTAGTAATCACTTTTAAAATAGAAGCCGAGCCGAGTTCTCCAGTATGGAGAATATCCTTGCCCATTTCCGCGAGCACGGGCATTACCTTCTCGAACGCAGATCTTGATCCCGCGGCCAAGATCGCAATATTTCCGGTTGCGGCACGGTGACAACCCCCAGAGACCGGCGCTTCAACGGTCTCGGCGCCTCGGCGGCGAACCTCTTTATCGATCCTCTGGATTTCATTGCCATCGGTCGTCGACATCTCGATCCACACTTTACCCGGGCTCAATCCCTCGAGCACACCGCCATCTCCCTCAAGAACGTCCGTTGATGCGCGCGGTGAAGGTAAACAAGTAATGATCACATCGCATTGTTTTGCGAGTTCAGCAGGCGAATCCGCCCATCCAGCACCCTTGTCAATGAAAGGTTGGGCCAGGGCTTTATCGAGATCTCGGACCGTGAGCTCGATTTCAGGCGCGCTGAGTAAACTGCCTGCAAGCTGATGACCCACGTTGCCTAATCCGATAAATCCTGCTTTCATTCTCTGGCTCCTTCTTATTTTGACCGAATTTGATGGAGTCCCATTAGAGGTCAAAGTCTTCATAATTCATAGAGGGCATTCAGACGTGTATGACAGCATCAGGGATCACGAACAAAAGCCGCGCCTATCTTCTCGTGGTGCTTTGCGTCATGAGCGTATCTGTCATGGGTAGTCCTGCCCCGCCCTCGGTGACATCACAGCCCAAAGCCATCGTGATCTTAATGGATGGAATTCCAGCCGATGTCCTCGAATCCGTCGACACCCCAACCATCGATGCTATCAGCGCAGAAGGGGGATACCGCCGGGGTTATGTTGGCGGCACCATCGGGGCGCCGAGCGAGAGTCCGACAATCTCGGCGGTCGGTTATCAGACGATGTTGACGGGTACTTGGGCCAACAAGCACAACGTCTACAACAATGATATCGAAGCGCCGAACTACGCCTATTGGGATTTTTTTAGAATCGCTAAAACAGCAAATCCCCAGCTAAAAACGGCACTCTTCTCGACTTGGGAAGACAATCGAACCAAGCTGCTGGGCGATGGCTTAGCTGAGGCCGGAGGGCACAAGCTCGATTACTTTTATGATGGCCTCGAGCATCAAACAGCCGCTTACCCGCACGATGCAGAGGCGAATTACATCAAAGCCATTGATCAAGCTGTCGCCGAAGATGCTGTGCGCCATATAAAAAACGAGGCGCCAGACCTGTCTTGGCTTTACCTCCAATACACCGATGATGTCGGTCACGCCCTGGGCGACAGTGAACCATTGCGGCAAGCGGTTGCAGATATGGACAACTTACTGTCTGAACTCTGGCAAACGATCATTTCGAGAGCTGATGCGCACAATGAAGACTGGTTGGTACTGGTCACCACAGATCATGGCCGGGACGCCAAAACCGGAAAACACCACGGCGCTCAATCGGCCAGGGAAAGAACCATTTGGATTGCAGCGAATCACCCTCAGCTCGATACATCCAAGGTCCGTGATGCGGCGATGGTTGATATCTTGCCAACCCTGCTCGAGCATCTCCAAATCAAAGCGCCGACCAAGGTCGCCGAACAGCTCGATGGCCGCTCTTTGTTGATTGCACCTTAAATTGAAGGCACCTTAAATTGAACACACCCTGGATTGATTTCACCCTGGATTGATTGCAGCCTCAAGCCGTTAGGTCAAGACAACATGATGCCATTTTGGTCTACACAGGTAGGTGTTGATGACCGCAGCTGGCGCCACTGAAATTTTAAGCCATGACTGCCTGCGCATAGGGACTGATCTTTTAGGCCGGGCCAACCCCTGTCGACAGCGGTCGCGGCACCCTAAGACGTGGGCGCATCACCTGAGGCGATCTGCATACGGCGCAATTCTTCCCAACCCAGATAGCCTGTGAAGTGGTCATCGTCAAAAAAGATCACCGGACCGTTGCAGATAAACAGGTATTCCGTATCCTCCAGGGCCGTCGTCTCGCCATGCAGCATGCCATTGGGTTCGTACACATAGTCTCCGGCATTTAAGACGCCGTCCCTAACTTGAAGCTTGCCGCTCAGGATAAAGGTGTGCGAGCCACTCAAGTGCTTGTGGGGACCCGCGGTGTAGCCTTTTAACCAGCGAAACAAAACCGCCCAGGAACCGCTTTCCGAGCCCGTGTACAAAATTTTCATGAACGACTTTTCGCCGCTTTGCAGCCACTCCATTTTCGATGCCTCGACCAAGGTATCCATGAGCTCACTGTTTACGGGGGATATTTCTTGGGATAGGGCCATTGTTGTCTCCTTTATTTGCGAAAACTGATTCTTAAAACCGAGGTGATTTTTTAATACTTTCAACCCATGGGATGAATCATTCAACCATTGGGCGGTTTACGGCGACCTTTACTCTTGAGTTGGAAAAAGTAATCCGCTCAATCCCTTGGGAGAGAGAATTTCGATCCAGTAACCATCGGGGTCTTGCACGAAAGCCAGGCCCTTCATATTGCCGTCATCCGGCCGCTTGACATAGGTCACCCCAATATCGTCGAACCGGGCGCAGGCTGCGTAGACATCTGGAACCGAAATTCCAATGTGGCCAAACCCCCGGGGCTCGTCATTCCCATGGTGATAGCTAAATTCCGGATCCGACTCTGTCCCATGATTATGGGTCAGCTCTAGCAGCGCAGGTTGTTCAAACACCCAAGCCGCACGTGCGGCAGGGTCCTCGGGAGGCTCAGATTGCGGATAACCCAAAAAATACAGCGAGAAAGCATTGTCTGGAAAATCGAATTGATCCAACAAAGTCATGCCCAACACACTCTGATAGAACTCCAAAGACAGTCTAGGATCTTTGATCCGGAGCATCGTTTGATTGAGCACATACTCATCGTGGACTCCCACAGGTTTCTCCTCTCATCAATATCGTTACCACCATAGCACAGGTTTTCCGCGTCTCCTTCGGCGGACAATGATTGTCGTGCCAAGGTGAAATGCTTGTCCAAAGAAACCCTCCAGCGCACTCGTTTCATCCCTCTCGTTTCGCCCCGCAGCGACCGCCTGAATTTCTCTCTCTACCCCAATTCTGATACTTTGATGATTTGAACATAGCGGTCACCCTGCGATGAACCAACCTCCTCAGGATGCTGAGGTCATTATTATTGGCGGCGGCATCATCGGTTGCTCGATTGCCTTTCACCTCACACAAATCGGCATCAAGGACGTCGTCCTTTTTGAGCGCCAAAAATTAACCTCTGGCACGACTTGGCATGCTGCAGGCCTGGTCGCGCAGTTACGTGCCTCGCAAAATATGACTCGTCTTGCTCAATATACGGCCCAGCTGTTTAAAGACCTAAGTGACATCACTGGCCAAGAAACCGGATATCAGCAGACAGGGTCACTGACCCTTGCGCTCAATCCCGAACGATTGGAGGAGCTCAAACGCCAGGCCACATTAGCCCGTGCCTTTGATATCGATTGCGAAACCATTTCACCGGAAGACGCCCTTCAACACTGGCCAGGGTTAAACATTGAACAGGCGGTCGGCGGCGTCTATCTCTCTGGAGATGGCCAAACCAATCCCATCGACACCACCCTCGCGTTTGCAAAAGGCGCCCGTCAGGGCGGTGCGCTCATTGCCGAAGACACCGAAGTGGCACGCCTGATCATTGAGGATGACCGGGCGGTTGGCGTTCAGCTGCGATCCGGCGAATCGATTCGAGCCAAGACCGTGGTACTTGCGGGGGGGATGTGGTCTCGGCACTTCGCGGCCCAGCACCAGGTCACGCTACCGCTCCATGCGGCCGAGCATTTCTACCTGGTGACCGAACCCATTCCGAGCTTTACTTCAATGCGCCCAACCCTGCGTATCCCTGATGAGCAAACCTACTACAAATACGATGCTGGAAAACTGCTGCTGGGGGCCTTTGAGTTGAACGCCAAGCCCTGGGGGATGTCAGGTATCCCAGATGATTTCTGTTTCGATTCTCTACCCGAAGACTTTACTCATTTTGAGCCCCTTTTAGATCAGGCCGTTAATCGGTTCCCGGAACTTGAGCAAGCGGGCATTCAATTGTTTTTTAACGGCCCGGAGAGCTTCACCCCAGACAATCGTTACCTGCTGGGGGAGGCGCCCGAAATCAAACAGCTCTTCGTTGCTGCGGGTTTCAACTCGATCGGTATTCAGTCCTCCGGTGGCGCTGGCAAGGTTTTCGCGGAGTGGATCAAACAGGGAAGACCGCCTATGGATCTTTGGGACGTCGATATTCGC
>CAJYBS010000150.1 GCA_913064795.1 uncultured Gammaproteobacteria bacterium | reverse complement strand
CACATAAAGGTTGTAGTAGTGGCCCGTGGCAGTGACCGCTGCTGCACGAACAATCCGCCAGTTATCCCATGTGCGAACAGTGCGCTCGACATTCATATTCGCGACGGCCTCGCGAACCGTTGGGTTCATGGGGTCGCTACTCCAGGCACTTTCCTGTGAATCAAAAAAGGACCAGAGATAATGATCGCCCATTTGCTCAGCACCTGATGTGGGTGAGCAAAGACCCATTGCCATCGCACCATTAGCCTTCGATATGGCTTCAGCATTACTTTTAGCCCACCCAGCATAACCAGCGGGATCGCTGGTATTGACTGTGATAAGTGACATCACCGGCTCGGCTTGCACAAAAGCGCCAGAACAGAGCGCGATGGCGCCCAAAACATTACGGAAACTCTTCATTTTTATTATCTCCATTTATTATTTGACTGGGGCAACGTTGAACTTCAGGGTTTTATTCACCATATCGAGCTCGCCTGTGGCGACATTGATGAGTCCATTTGAAACAGCGTCAAAGGTAAATAAGTCGAATACCTTCCCGTTTTTCTTCCAAACGCCTTGTAGGGTGGCGGTGACCACTTCTTCCCCGCTTTGAGTCCATCCGTAACCAGTGAACTCACCCATATCCTCTAGACCCAGCTTATTGGTAAACAACCAATTACCGTAAACACGACCATAGGGACCCGCCTCTCCCGAGGCAGTCAGATGGTAGTTAACGCCATCTGTGGTCGAGACTGAATCAATGGTGAAATCACCTACGAATGACTCACCTAGCTTGAGATCCTGTCCAAGTGACAGGGGTGAAACTGCTATGACCGCTAATACTGCCAAGAACTTAAAAACTCTCATTTACTTCTCCTTGGTATTGCGTGCTTCAGTTAAAGCGTGGTGGAAACCACACCGTTCATATCGCGGCAATTGTTACCGCGGTTTTACCGGTGCAACCACGTTCGTTGGCTTTTTTGGCACACCGGTGACTTTGGCCACTGACGCGATTTGGGGCAAAACCTTTAACAGTCTCACCGTTAATCGAGAGGCCGTGACGCTAAAACAACTATCGGCTGATCGAGTAGCCCTGCTGCTCAAGGATAAAGCGGTCCTCTCGCATGTTTGCTACCGCCGTGACGAGGCCATCCTCATTAAATTGAAAGCGCGTAACCACATGGCTCTCGATAAGCTGGCCTGTCACGTCGTCGGTGTTTGCAATGGTGGTCCATGCGTATGCAACACCCTCGCTCGCCACAACCTCGTTAAGCGTAAAGGACTCATCACCCCAATCTTCTGGATCGCCTGAGGCCATCCAATCCAACATGTCTGCCTTTGAAATTGTCGAGACGATCTTGCCGCGCTTTACTGCAATATCGAGAGATTCTTCACCGCGTGTGATGACAGCTGAAACTTCTTCCCCCGGAGCGCCGCGAAAACTCAAAGCCCCTGAGTCACGATTCTCCGCATTAACGGCCACACCACGAACAGCAGTGAACTCATCACCCAACTCAAGGACACTTGCAGCAGGGCTATCCGGGACAATTGTTTCGACGATCATCCGACCCGACTCATCCGTATTGTCATAGGTAAAGCCAAAGCCCACATACCGAGGACGGAAGAACAATCCGTCTTCTGCCATATATTGTTCGACCGCACTGATAGTGGCCTTTTGTCCTATCTGGCCTGCCTCGATCCACGCTTTTGCAACGTCCGCATTTGATGGTTTTTCTGAGACGTCACTGCACCCACTCATTCCCAATAAACTCGCGCCACAGACAAGCGCCATTCCAATTTTATACTTCATACCAGCCCCCTAAAGATGATTGATGTCGGCGCATCTCTCTACGCCGGCATAAAAAAGCTAGCAACTCAGTATCAGAAGGGCCATAAAATAAGGTCTGCCAACGTAAAAACCGACAATCACGACAAAACATGGACGACTATGGGTGGGCGCCGTAATAGGTACTTGTGTCTTCTATTCGCAACACATTCATCCAGAGACAGCCGTTAAAAAAGGCGCTCTTGCAATGGACGTTGTTCATTTATAAAAATTAGAGGCTTTTCCGCCAAACCATAGCGCTCTAAAATTCTCAGCTGACGCTCAAGACGGGCTTTTAGCCTTTGGTGCTCACCTCTCTCGCAAACAACGACGCTAAGCGGCTAACAAATACTCAAGACCTCTGACAGTTATTACTTAAAAGTTTAACATTGCACTTGTTTAATTCATGCCAAGAAAACTAATTAAGAAAATGCGCCCGAACAGGATCGTCTAAAATGGAAATCATAGCGTCACACGGCTTTATACTGCTTACGCTTGCATGTGTCTTCGGCCTGTTCATGGCCTGGGGTATTGGTGCAAATGATGTGGCAAATGCCATGGGTACCTCTGTAGGTTCGAGGGCGCTGACGTTGAAGCAAGCCATCATCATCGCCGCTATTTTCGAGTTCGCGGGTGCATACCTTGCGGGCGGCGAGGTGACCTCGACCATCCGAAAGGGAATTATCGATCCTGCGGTACTTACTGACACGCCGGAGTTACTGGTATTTGGCATGCTGTCCGCGCTACTCGCCGCGGCCACGTGGCTTCTAATTGCCAGTATTAAAGGGTGGCCAGTCTCCACTACACACTCCATTGTTGGTGCTATTGTGGGCTTTGCGGCAGTGGGTATTTCTGTCGATTCCGTCGCCTGGGGTAAGGTCGGGCAAATCGCTGCGAGTTGGGTAGTATCTCCATTACTTGCAGGTTCAATGGCCTTCGCGCTCATCGTCTCTGTCCAAAAGCTGATCTTCGACCACGAGAATACCTTTGAGCGTGCACGCAAGTATGTGCCCATCTACATGTGGATAGTTGGCTTCATGATTTGCATGGTGACGTTACTCAAGGGCCTGAAACACATCGGCGTCGACCTTGACCTAGGTATGGGCTCAAAGTTTGTCAACGCCATGGTTATTTCCGCTCTCGTTGGCTTTGTAATTGCCGGTATCGGCGCGGCATTGCTAAGGAACATCAAGACATCGGGTGACATAAATAGCACGGAAAACATTGAGCGAATTTTTGGTGTCCTGATGATCTTCACTGCCTGCGGTATGGCGTTTGCTCACGGCTCAAATGATGTCGCCAATGCAGTCGGGCCTTTGGCCGCCGTTGTAAGCACTGTTCAGTCAGGCGGTATCATTGGCGCTAAGGCCGCTTTGCCTTGGTGGGTACTTGCGATTGGTGGCGCCGGTATCGTTACGGGGCTCGCAACTTACGGGTGGCGCGTAATTCAAACTATCGGCAAAAAGATAACAGAGTTAACGCCCAGTAGAGGTTTTGCAGCCGAGCTCGCGGCAGCCTCCACTGTGGTGTTGGCATCCGCCACTGGCTTACCTATTTCCACTACGCACACGCTGGTCGGTGCTGTGCTCGGTGTCGGGCTAGCTCGCGGTGTTGAAGCGCTTAATTTGAGGACCGTAGGTGCCATCTTCGCTTCCTGGCTGGTCACACTGCCAGCAGGTGCCGGCCTGGCGATTATCTTCTTCTACATACTGTCTGCTGTTTTTGGGGCCTAAACACGAGGCAACAATTTGCCTACCGCCCTAACCTAAACGAGTAAGGGGAAATTAAAGGGGCATTAACGTAATGGGGCCGTGACATACGTCTAGTTATCTTCGGTTAACTTATTCTCAAGTGATTCAAATAACCGATGGACTGTTGAAGATCCCTGGCACATGCCTTGGCTGTCATATTGCTGAAGGTAGCCATCGAGACAAGGGTTTGCAAAGTAAACAATACTATGACGCACCGGGTTCGATGCTGACTGCGTCGTGACACGATGCACAATAGCCGAGACCGTCCGATCTGAGCGTTGTGTGATGAAATTCAGTGCCTCGCCAAAGTTAATCACAAAGTGCCCCTCCAGCACGGGCACATCCACAAACGAACCATCGAGTTCGATTTGAAGCCCCGGAGCCGTCGCGTCTAAGATGGTTACAAACCCATAGTCTGTATGAGGCCGCAGGCCCAGGTCGGGCTGGCGCGTATCGTAGTGAACAAAGTTAAGGAATGCGGTGCCCTCTCCTGAGACATAACCCCCTGAAGCCTCAGCCCAATGCTGCTTGGGAATCCCAGACTGGCGAAAAACTTCGCGAATAATACCTATCCCTATTTCATCTAGCTTACGGCCAAAATTCGCAACCTCTGGCGGATAGTGCTCATCCCAACGATGGCGTCTCAGGGCAAGCTTAGTCTGTTGGTTATTTTCGAGAGAAATGAAGCCCTCTAGCTCGCCATACTGTGGAATTTTGCGATAAGGACTATCCGGAAATGAGAGCCCCTTACCAAAACAACGGACCTTGTCTAGCTCAAGTGATCTCGGCGCTCTCAGGTAGAAGACCCCTATCTGCCAAGCGCGATCCTGATCCTCAGTCGTCTCGAAGATCAGGCGCTGTGACGCATCGATGGTGGCGACGGGAAGGCTTACACAAGGGCTCATAGCGATCTAAAGATGCCTACCGCGCAGTACTCACTGAACCACTGGGCAGGCACCTTCAGCTCTGTTTGACCAGAGCTCAGGCATACCGCAGTTGACTGCCACATACATAATGAGCACGTCTGATACCTTTTCAACGTTAACCCTTCACCTTCACTGAAGCCCTTCGATTCTTCGCACATGACCTTAACTTGGCAATGAGACATACGATCGTGACAAATGGATGGCCTACATCTTAGCTTGCTATGGGCTCGCCATAACGCTTTGTATGGGTACGGCGTCCACGGCAATTTAGCGGAGTATAAATCTCGCCATGCTCCTGATCGCCTTTTGAACCATGAATCTACCGTTTTGCTGTCCCTATCTCGCCTGTTATTTGATGTCCTTTGTGCACCTTATTCGATAGATTATGGACTTGTAACCCACCCTCAAAAAAGAGCGACATAGTCAGCGAGGCCATACATGCAGATAGAGCCCTTCAAAGTCGAAATTTGGATGAACGAGTGGGAAACTCAATGTACTTACAACTTGGCGGAAACGTGTGTTGCCAGTATCACCGTTGAGGAATTACTGGCTCTCTCGGGTGGCAGCGCTGACGATCTCTCGGGTCTATTGCAGATGAAGCTCACCTATGGCGATATCGAGGGCTCACCAAGATTACGAACGGCCATTGCTAACCTCTACGCCAACCAATGCATCGAAGATATTACAGTCACCCACGGCACTATCGCGGCCAACATGCTCGTTCACAAAGCGATCGTTGAACCCGGTGATCATGTGCTTTCCATCGTGCCGACCTACCAGCAGCATTATTCCATTCCAAAGAGTATTCAGGCCGATGTCACAACGCTGGCGCTTCGTGGGGAAGATGGTTTCCTACCTGACCTTGAGGCATTGAAAGCAGCTGTAAAGCCCAACACCAAACTGATTGCCTTTACTAATCCCAACAATCCAACAGGGGCACTCATTGAACGCCCTATGCTTGAGGATATGGTGAACATCGCAGACTCGGTGGGTGCCTACTTACTTTGCGATGAGGTCTACCGCGGAACGGGCCAAGTTGGTGATGGCATGTCACCCTCAATCGCAGACTTATATGCAAAAGGCATCAGTCCCGCGGGGATGTCTAAAGTATTTTCGTTGGC
>CAJYBS010000149.1 GCA_913064795.1 uncultured Gammaproteobacteria bacterium | reverse complement strand
TTTTATTGATAATAAATTTAAAGATAAAGTCGGTAGATCAATCAATCTAGGCGGGTATTGCCATGAATCTCATCGACCAGCAACAGCCATATCGGAACACACCATTCGAGGGCACTCATATCCAGACCAAGCCTTTGGCAGCCGCCATGGGTGGTGAGGTGCTCGATGTTCAGATAGCTGACCTGAACGATAAGAACTTCTCCGAAATAGAAAAAGCGTTGCACCATCACAAAATGATATTCTTCCGCGAGCAATCTTTGTCACTTGCTGATCAAGAACGTTTCACTCGTCGTTTTGGTGAATTCGGGACCGATGCTTACACCACTGGGATGCCTGATCATCCCGATATCCAACCGGTAGTAAAAGAAGTAGACACCAAGTCAAAAATGGTGTTTGGCGGTGGGTGGCACACCGATTCACCGTTTCTTGAATGCCCACCTTCAGTAAGTAGCCTCCATGGAGTAGAAATACCTCCCTATGGTGGTGACACTATTTGGTACAATTCAGTACTAGCTTACGAGAGCCTGTCCGAGATCATGAAGTCTATGCTTGCTCCTTTGCGGGTTCATATGTCCGCAAAGAATGTCATTTACTCGATGCGTAAAGTGGCCGAGGAATTGAAATCAAAATCAACCATGAGCGATATGGAGCTGGATCTTGATGTTCAATCAATGCTCGACGGAAAGTATCACCCGATCATAAGGCGGCATCCACAATCTGATGAGATTGGGCTGTACTGTGACGCCGTGTATGCGATCGGCATACAAGGTATGACGGAAAGAGAGTCGAGACCTCTCTTGGATTTTCTAGTCTCGCATATCACTCAGGAGATTTTTTCTTGCCGGCTACGCTGGAAACCGAACACAGTCGCCGTCTGGGATAATAGAAGCTGTCTCCACAGAGCATTCAATGACTATGACGGCTTCAGACGCGAAATGCATCGCACAACCGTAAAGGGCGAAATTCCAATCGCCGCCTTTCAATAATTAAGGAATCATAATGAGTACCGATAGAGCATCATTTAGGGCCGATCACGTCGGAAGTCTTCTGAGGCCTGACTCGGTTAAAAAGGCGCGTAAGCAGTTCTTCGAAGATAAAACGATTGATACTGCTCTCCTTCGCGAAGCGGAAGACGCGGCGATCAATAATCTAGTCAAATTGCAAGAATCTGCCGGCCTCAACGTGGTAACCGATGGAGAGACCAGGCGCTCATTTTGGCATTATGATTTTATGGGGGAGCTGGATGGTTTTGCGCTGGAGGACAGATCAGAGGGTGTCGCCTTCGCTGGTGTCCAACTACGACCCGTGTTTCCTGTTGTCCGGAGCGAGGTTGATTTTCCTGACGATCATCCAATGCTTGAGCATTTCAAGTACCTGGCGACTAAGACCTCAGTGACACCAAAAATTTCTATCCCGGGACCCAGTTGTTGTCATTTCAGGGTGGCGCCGGATGATATATCTCCACCTCAATATCGGGACGTCGAGGTCTACACGGCCGATCTAGCGAGGGCGTATAAAAAAGCAGTAGATACATTGTATGACGCCGGCTGCAAGTCTTTGCAGATGGACGACATCTTCTTTGCATACCTCTGCGACCCAAAGCACCGCGCCGAAAAAGAACGCCTCGGGCAAGATCCGGATTGGCTAATCCAGCGTTACGCCTGGATGATGAATGAGGCTATTAAGGATCGACCTTCGGATATGGTGATAGGTATGCACATGTGCCGCGGTAACTTTATGTCTACGCACGCAGCTGAGGGCAGCTATGATGCAGTCGCAGACACTGTGTTTAACCAAACCGGTGTCGATGTATTTTTTATGGAATACGACACTGACCGGGCCGGCGGCCTTGAGCCACTTAAATTTCTCTCAAAGGGACATCAGAGGGTGATGGCTGGTTTTATTACGACAAAAACCGGTGAATTAGAATCAATGGATCATTTGAAGCGACAATTCGATGAGGCCTCAAAATACGTTGATATGGATCAGCTTGGCATCGCCCCACAGTGTGGTTTTGCGTCGACCGAGGAAGGTAACTCGATCACCGAGGATGACCAACGACGCAAGCTAGAACTGGTCGTACAGTGTTCAGAGGAATTGTGGAACGAATAAGTTGCAGAGTTAAACCAATTATTCTTTCCAGGTCGGATCGAGCTGATCAATCTGTCGGATCAGCGCCGGCCATTCAGGATGTCTGACCTTCGCACCAGCTTGAGCCAGCCCTCCCTCGAACTGTTCGCGTGTCTTGATCATGACATCCTCTCGAATATAGTTGATCTGACCCGCGGCCATGGCCCTGAGCTGTACCTCGGCATTACGGATAAAGGCCTGATGCCTAGTCAGGGCCCACGCGCAGTTTTCACCGGCCGTTAACAATCCATGGTTCCTCAATACCAACGTATGGTTCTTCTCTCCTAAGGCCTTGGCGATTAATGGACTCTCCGATCCATCAAGCACGATCCCCTCGTAGTCATGGTAGCCCACCCGCTCGAAGAACTGACATCCCTCCTGGGTAAGCGGAATGACCTCATGATCCAGTGCACAAATAGACTGTGACATAGGCTCGTGAGTGTGCAGCACACAGTGCAAATCGTCACGACTACGGTGGACAGCAGAGTGGATCACATAACCAGCCTGATTCACTGGCCACTCAGATTGTGACACTGGATTACCTTCTATATCGATCCGAATAAGATCTGATGCTCTGATTTCCTCGTACCTCATCCCAAAAGGATTAATCAAGAAATGTGATGTTTCTGGAATACGAAGGGTGATGTGGTTATAGACCACAGAAGTCCATCCATAACACGCAACAATTCGATAGCATGCCGCCAATTCGAGTCGGGCTTCCCACTCAAGCGGATCCATCCCCTCTGGCGCCGATGGAACAACTACCTTAAATCGATCCGACATAACCTGTGTATATGCATTCATCTCAGCATCCCGTCCTAATAGGGCAACCCAACATAATTTGTCGCAAGTACTCTTTGATAATCCTCAGATTGGCGTAAATACTTAAATTCGGCTCGTCTCATGCGCTCGGCGAATCCATCCTCATTATCAAATCGATGTAAAAGTGAAGTCATCCACCAGCTAAACCGCTCAGATTTCCAGATCCGATCCAGAGCGCGGTCAGAGTACTCTTTCAACAGCTGCTCATTTTTATCTTTAAAGAAAGTAATAAATCCCCTCGACAAGTAATAAACATCTGAAAACGCAAGATTCAATCCCTTAGCGCCTGTGGGTGGAACAATATGACCAGCATCACCCACAATGAAAAGCCGCCCAAAAGAAAGTGGCTCACAGACAAAACTACGAAGTGGAGCAATTGATTTTTCAAGCGATGGACCCGTCTCCAAATTATTGGCGATTGCTGATGGTATTTGACGTTTCAAGGTATCCCAAAAACGATCATCCGACCATTGTGCAACAGAATCTCCGGCTGGACATTGCACATAATAGCGACTTAAACGCTCGTTTCTCATTGAACACAGCGAAAAACCATCTTCATGACTCGCGTAAATAAGTTCATGGTCAGCAGGTTTCGTCTCAGATAAAACGCCCAACCAGCCAAATGGATAAACCCGCTCATATTCATTCTTTTTATCGGCAGGAATCGCCTGACGCGAAATGCCTCTGAAGCCGTCGCAACCAGCAATGAATGTTGGATGTATCTCAAAATTTTCATTCCCATGAGTACCGGTAATTTTAATCTGATCCGAATCAAGGTTGTGTATTTTCGCATCAGTAACAGACTCCAGAATCCTGACTCCGTTTCCGGAGACCGACGCAAATAAATCCTTGGTAACCTCGGTCTGACCATAGACCGTTACTTGTTTACCAGTCAGCTTCTCTATATCGATACGGAGCTCATCGTCCCCATAGGTGATTCGGAAACCACTGTGTCTTTGACCCTCCCGCAAGACACGATCACCGAGCCCAGCATCCTGCATTAAGTTAACACTGCCTTCCTCCAAGACACCTGCTCGTATTCGCTCCAGCACGTGCTGCATTGGCTGTCGCTCGATGATTACTGAGCGGATTCCCTCGAGGAATAATAATCTCGACAGCATTAGTCCGGATGGTCCGCCTCCAAGGATCGCAACGTCCGTCTGGTATTTGGTCATAAACCCCTTGCCATAGCTCGCATATGCCACTTAATGAATCGAAACAATAACTCAAACTTGACTTGTATCGGTACCAAGATTAGTTCGAGTAGAACCGCCTTAGTCGAATGTTACTATAATTGTCTTTAACAAAAAGACCTGAACACATTACCGCGCTCACAGCTCAACTTTGAGAGAATCTATTTTAATAGTATATCAATAGTTTATTAATGTGCTGGACTTGAATATTGGCTTTTCAATATCACCACCTCGCCTTAAATCATATGCTTTAGCGACTAGATAATTATTTTGTCTTGCCGAACGACCTCTCTGCCGACGATTCAGTCAGCTCGCGGCCATACCCTGGGTCAATATGAACATCAACTAAAAAAGGCTTCCCACCACGGACCACCTCAATTCCACGAGCAAGAGCCGCCTCTAGCTCCTTGATCGAATCGATAGGCCCAGCCGCTTTCACTCCCAAACCGTCAGCAATCTGCGAAATATTGGGTGCCGGATTGTCAATTGTTTGCCCAACCCAACGATTTCCCGGATCTCGACCGCGATGAATAGCAACCCCCTCTTGATGGAGCTCGTCGTTGTAGTAGCTCCTGTTGTTCGCGACGATGATTAATACTGGGATGGTGTAACGAGCTGCGGTCCAGAACGCGTTAACGCCCATCATACAGTCGCCGTCACCAATTACACCGACGACGAGACGGTCTGAATCCTTGAGTTTCAGTGCAGCACCGACGCACAGGCCTGGACCCGAGCCTACGCCGCCTCCACCGTCTTTACCGAGATATGACAGAGAATCACTAAACGGCCAATACTTCGTCGGCCAGGCACGGGCGAGCGAAGCGAAGCTCACCTTCTGTGATCCGACAGCAGTCAGAAGCTCGCGAGCAACATCCACCAAATTCAAATGGCCACCAAATTCAGGGAACTCGGGAACACTCTCCAAATTCTCGGACAGTTTAGGATGAATCCCAAGCTCTCCGATTAACTCTCGAACGGTCTCGTCGGGGTCGGCCACGATTAAAAGATCGGTCGGCGGCAGTTGAAATGTCCCGCGTCCCCGACCACTGTGTCAGTGCATGTCCTGGTTCACATGTACAATTTTAGCGGTGACCGGATTGGCTCCAATTGCTTGACGCAAAACACCTCCCAAATCAACCCACCCTAAACTAATAATCAAATCTGCTCGCTGAATTGCCTCTCTACCGGATTTTCCCAGTTTGTTGAATGGCTCGCCCACGTGTCTTGGGTGATTCGTCGGGACAACAGAATGAGTTTTGAGATCGGTCAACATCTTTCCATTGGTCTGCTCAACCAAGGAAATACGATTCACCCAATCCTGGTCGTCGAAATTACATTTACCGACCAAAAACACTGGTTGGACAGCATCTTGTATCAGTGCCGTCAATTGAGACAGTGATTCACGGCTAGGCCCGACCGGTAGTGCTGGCATAAAGCGCTCAACATCGGGGAATTCAAACTCATCCT
>CAJYBS010000148.1 GCA_913064795.1 uncultured Gammaproteobacteria bacterium | reverse complement strand
GGACACTATTTTTACGATTTCGAACCCACCAGTTTGATACTTTTCCTGGAAAAATTACTCTCAAAGATGATGCGGCCACTACAACATAAATAAATGGAATAGCCCAACGGACAGAGTAGCCAATTAGATAAGATATATCTTCTGGTGATGACAAGTCAGCTTTTGAAATCGCTGAGACCATGGCTATGCTTATTAGCGAGGAGAGCAGCCAGAACAGGTTCCAAGTGTTTGAAACCGGATGTTTAAGAATATTATCTACCATTTTGTTCATCTGTCAGTAAATAAGACAATTGGTCACATGTCAACCTAGACACTAACAACTTTGCAAGTAGCCTGATCCTTGACCTATAGGGGAACAGCTTCATTAATTGCCTCAATTTGACGAAGATTATGTGTTTCGAAACGAAAAACTTTCGGTGGCTCTTGAAGGTTTAGTCGTTTGATCATGATAAGAGAAATATGCTAATGTTGCCGCCAAAAAGCGAGCCGTTGTTTTCATCCTGTATAGCATGCCTCGAGGTTGAATCTCATGAATTCGAAATGGACCTCAAAAATATTACTTTGGTTGAGGTGGGGTATTGCAACTGTTCCTTTCCTTTTTTCAATGTACACCCTATATTATTTAGGGAAGCATGAGGTTTGGATTCCTCAGACTCCTCACCGTGATAAGATAACTATTTTTGTGCTACTGATGGGAATGTCAGGCTCTTTACTGTCAATTACGTTTTTTTCCAAATGTAACAAAACGGGCTCAATCTAGATATTTTATAAATTTTCGGGGCGTAGCGCAGCCTGGTAGCGCACCACACTGGGGGTGTGGTGGTCGTAGGTTCAAATCCTGCCGTCCCGACCAATTCGATGTTCTAAGTTGCCCGCCTTGGTTAGATATAAAGATTAAACTTTTTCAAAAACTTAAGTCCCAATAGAATTCAATATTTCTGACCCCTATACCTATGTTGTTGTTTTCGATAAGCGGCCGGGATTTCCGCCAGGATTTGCAGACCGTTGTATCAGGGGAGGAATTAGCGGCCCCAGATCTCCGACTTCTAGCTCGAATAAGGCTGCTGCGATTCGCTATGAGATTCTGGTCTGTGTCTGGTATCGACTGCTGAGGTCATCAGATCTTCTCGTTCCTACTTGATTATACTTTCACGCGAACCCTGGTCAGCTTCTTGCGGGAGAGCTGCACCCTATTTTAAGAAGGGGTTCTATGAAGAAGAATCTATTTTGAGGAAGAACTCCTGGAATGGAGTGCTGATTGAAACCGGAGCGTAGTTGATAGAGTGTTCACCCAGCAGGGTTTGAGAGTCAGTGTGGGCCGTGCATAGCGATTAAAGCACGATAATTAGGAGTCGCGGAAATCATTGAGTAAAGGAGTCCGAGTTATATGAAGTTAGAAGCAGGTGCCGATGAGCCCGCTATGCCACCGATCTTGATCTTTAAGGGCATCAAGCTGCTTTGGCATCCTGAGCTGCGCTGGTTGGTCTTAATGCCTTTGCTCATTAATGCAGGGTTGTTTTTTAGTGTGACGCTGACTGCCGTCAATCTGCTCGATGCTTGGCTCAATCAAATGATGGCATCTTTGCCTACCTGGCTCGATTGGTTGGCTGTTTTGGTTTGGATCTTGTTTGCGGCGTTAGCGACGGTCCTGTATGCCTTTGGCTTTACCCTCTTGGCGCACCTCATCGGCTCGCCGTTTTACGGATTGATCGCAGAGCGCATTTTGAATCTGCCCACAGAGATGCAAGGGGCGCCTGATAGGGCCGCGAGTCGAGGCTCCGCCGCCAGCACTGCTTGGCAGAGTTTTTTGCGGCAGTTACACTTTTTACAGTATTTGTTGCCGCGGTCATTAGGCATGGCGCTGCTAGCTTTTATTCTGGGTTTTGTGCCGCTACTCAATTTTGCGGTACCTGTCATGGTCGCGGCTTGGGCAGCTTGGGCACTGGCCTTGCAATATCTGGATTATCCCGCAGATGCAGACGGCCGGTCGTTTGACTTGCTCAGGCAACGCGCGGGTCAGCGGCGGGGTCAAGCGATCAGTTTTGGTCTCTGCGCGCTGTTGGTGTCAGCGATCCCTTTCTTTAATTTGATAACTGTCCCGGCAACAGTCATTGCAGGTGCCTTGCTCTGGCGGCAGGAATTTCAGTCGCGGTGACCTTGATCGATATTTTTCAAACGAGTCATTCTGAAACTTAGACCAAGGGTCTAGATTCGAACAGGGCCCAATGTTAGCTTAGTCCGCTCGGCCCGCAAGGCCATTATCCCAATCGTTGAACGAGGCTACCATGGCACCATCTCCACAAGATCTAATCGACCTGACTGCGCGACTTCAGACCTTTATGGATCAACACATCTATCCCAATGAGGCGCGGTATCACGAGGAGCTCAATGCTCTTGATGATCGATTCTCAACGGTGCCCGTGATGGAGGAGCTTAAAGCTCTGGCTAAAGGGGCGGGGCTTTGGAACCTTTGGATGCCAGCGGATCATGGGGGATTGACGAACGAGCAATATTCTCCCCTCGCCGAAATCATGGGCAGAGTTTTGTGGTCGCCGGAGGTCTTTAACTGCAATGCGCCGGACACCGGTAATATGGAGGTCTTTCTCAAATATGGCACCGAAGCTCAGAAAGCGCAGTGGCTAACGCCGCTTCTCGAGGGTGAGATTCGGTCTTCTTATGCCATGACTGAACCCGATGTCGCTTCGAGCGATGCCACGAATGTACGCACGCGCATTGAGCGAGACGGCGAGGAATACGTGATCAATGGACGGAAGTGGTTCATTACCAATGCGCCTTATGAACGTACCAAAATTCTGATTGTGATGGGCAAGTCAGACCCAGATAACCCCAACCGGCACCTTCAGCAGAGCCAAATTTTAGTACCCAAAGATACCCCCGGACTGACCATCATTAGGCCACTAACGACTCTGGGCTACGACGATGCACCCTTGGGGCATGCCGAGTTGATTTTCGAAAATGTGCGGGTACCGGTTGATAACATGCTCCTGGGTGAGGGTAGGGGTTTTGAGATTTCTCAAGGGCGACTGGGACCCGGACGGATTCACCATTGCATGCGGCTCATCGGATGCGCTCAGCGTGCCCTTGAATTGGCCTGCAAACGCGTCACCGAGCGGGAGACCTTTGGCCGTAAGCTCGCTGACCATCAGTCCATTCTCGAGGACCTGGCGAAATCTTTCAGTGAAATTGAGCAAGCGCGTTTGCTGACGTTGAAAACAGCTCGCCGGATCGATGAACTTGGCGCTAAAGATGCCAGAGATTATATTGCGGCTGCAAAGATTACGGTGCCTTTGATGGCACAGACGGTGATTGACCGCTGCATGCAAATGCATGGCGCGGGTGGATTAACGGCGGACTATCCAATGGCTGAGGCCTTCAATTATGCGCGCTGGTGCCGTCAAGCCGATGGCCCTGATCAAGTCCATATGATGGCTCTGGGAAAGCAAGTGATTAAGCGCTTCGGTGGCTGATGAATTCGGCTCTAGGCGGTTCGGTTAGGCAATGGGCTTCGATTCAAAGGGCAGGCGAATGAGACCAAAATTCAAGCAGATTTTCGGGGCAGTTTTCATCCTTCTCATTGCCTCGCTGTTGATGACAGCCTATCAGGGTGATCTTCCCGCCGACGTGGTGGATGCGAAATATGTGAGCCCAGCCTCACAATTTTTGACCCTTGATGATGGTGCTCGGATCCACTTCCGCGATGAGGGTCGCCGTGATGGGACGCCCTTGGTGCTGATCCATGGCAGCATGGCGTCGTTGCATACGTTTGAGCCTTGGGCTGGGATTTTAGGCGATGAATATCGTGTGGTGACCCTTGATCTACCGGCCCATGGCCTGACTGGCGCTGTTCCTAATGGGGATTATTCGAGCGATGCGCAGCTCAAGGTGGTCAAGGCTGTGATCGATCACTTGGCCCTTGAGCAGATTGTTATGGGTGGCAATTCGATGGGCGGAGGCGTCTCTTGGCGGTTCGCGCTGGCCCATCCAAACCATGTTTTAGGGCTTGTTCTGCTGAATGCGTCCGGACCTTCGGCCTGGTATGAAAGTGAGAGTTCTAAGGAGCCCAAAAACGCATCCCCGCTGATTTTCAGATTGCTCGGTCAATCTTGGTTCAGAGCGATTGCGGGCCGCATTGATCCGTATTATTTGGCCGTTCAGGGAGCCGAATCGTCTTATAACGGCTCGCCCGTTGTAGACGATGCCTTGATCATGCGTTACTACGAATTGGCGCTGCGCGCAGGAACCCGGGAAGCAATACTGGGCCGATTTTCTCAGCCTTTTAATCAAACCCGGGCCCAGGTTGACCTAGCCTCATTGACGCAGCCGACGTTAATTTTGTGGGGCCGTGAGGATTCGGTGATTCCCGTGTCCGCAGGAGAACGATTCCATGAGGCGCTCCCCAATAGTCAACTCATCATTTATGAAGACGTGGGTCACGTACCGATGGAAGAAGTGCCCCAGCAGTCGGCGTCCGATGTCCGAACTTTTATTGAGTCTCTCGTCACCGCAATTTGAAATGCGCGACGAATCTGCTGCCATGTTGGCTAAGACGTCTTACACAAACTGCAATCCCACCATCAAGAAATAAAGGTGTCTAAGGCTGCGCCTTGTTGAACGGTCAGACCCTCGACGCGTTGAGCGATCGGAATTGATCAAGCAGTTGACCCAACCCGATTAGGTCGCCAGACCGGGTCACAATTTCGGTCTCATCGCGGCAGGATGCCCCTTGGTCGCATTGCAGTGTCTGTGCTCGGAGGCCTTTGCGAAAATCTCTCGGGGGCTGCTGGCCGTTTTAACAACCAGTCAGTGGCAGGGTCATTCCGAGGGGTTATTGACGGTCATGCGCTTTGGCGTCGGTTGGTAAGGTTGATGCCTTTGGCTTGAGGGTTAACCGAGGCGCGGAATAGCTGTTCTAATGTCAGAGGATATCAATGAATCATTTTTTTAGAGCTTTGATGTTGACAGTAGGGCTGCTGATCGTGCCCGTCAGTACCAATGGCCACGATGCGGTCTTCACGCTGGATATTGACGACAGCGGCGATGTCCAGCCCCTCTCTGACGGTCTGCTGATTTTGCGCCATCTCTTCGGTTTTTCCGGTGCGAGTTTGACCACGGGTGCGACCGGCGAGCAGGGCGCGCGCTCAGATCCTCAATTGATCGCAGCGTATCTCGATCAACATCGCGATCAACTCGATATTGATCTTGACGGAGAAGTGCGCCCTCTCACTGATGGACTGTTAATTCTTCGCTACCTGTTTGGATTTTCTGAAGCCGCTTTGACAGCGGGCGCCGTTGACGGACTGGCCACGCGTCAAACCAGCGCGGGCATAAAGGCTCACTTCACGACGATTTTAGATTCGGATGGTGATGGCATTGTTGATGCCTTGGACGATCGTAGCCCGCGGCTCACTGTGTTGGGAAATTCAGCGGTTGAAGTGGTCGTGGGCGCCGCTTATCTCGATGCAGGGGCGACTGCGACTGACGCAGAGGACGGTGATCTCACCAGTGAAATTGTCGTTTTCGGTTTGAGCGAGACTGACCTTCAAACCCCCGGCATTTATAGTGTTCGATTTGAGCTGACCGATAGCGGTGGCAATACTGTT
>CAJYBS010000147.1 GCA_913064795.1 uncultured Gammaproteobacteria bacterium | reverse complement strand
GCTATTGGCGTTGCTGGGATGAGCCATAAACGGCAACAAGGGTGAAATGAACCGTTTTTTTGGATCAAAGTAAGGAGCAACCTGCAGGATCGGCTGTTTTCCTAGGGGATACAACATCGCCTTCACTGCCGTCTTTTGACGAAGCTTAAAGTAATAATCAAACAGTCTTGGTTGGGCACGCTTTAGCAGGCGAGCCAGCCCTAGGGTTGCTTCAATGTCCGACAGCGCATCATGGGCTTTAATGTGACTCAGCCCGTTGGCTTCTGACAAGTCCACGAGCTTGAACGAAGGCCTACCATCGGGACGGGTCGGCCATTGTATCCCCTCCGGGCGCAAGCTAAAGCACAACCGTGCCAAATCGATAAGATCCCACCGAGAATTTCCGTTCATCCATTCACGAGCATAGGGGTCAAAAAAACTGCGATACAGTGACTGCCGCAGGAACTCATCGTCAAATTTTAAACTGTTGAACCCAACTCCGCAGGTTCCAGGCACCATAAAAATGGCCTGAATCTTTTCGATCCCTGCAAGCTCGCTCAAACCTTCTGTCTCGAGTTGCGCAGGATCTATTCCTGTGACCCTACTTGCATCCGGGTGGAATAGCGTGTCTTCACTCGGTTTGACATAAAAGTTGATGGGCGCATCAATGGGATTCAATTCAGAGTCAGTTCGTTGGCCTGCAAATTGGATGACTCGATCAAGCACGGGATCGGTTCCCGTGGTCTCAAGGTCATACCAAAAAAAAGATTGATCCATCCCTGCAGGCCTTCTCTTTTATTTTTGCTGTATCTTATACTATCGCTATTGCTATCAGGTCTCACGAATGATTCGCCCAATCCACATTACAACGGCGCTAGGACCTGCACTAGCCCTTCTGGTGTTCTGGCTTTTGAATACGCCGGAGCAAGATTCCGCGATCGCTTTTACCGCAGCGATCACCATCTGGACTGCGGTTTGGTGGATCTTTGAACCCATCCCAATTCCGGCGACCTCGCTCTTACCCCTCGCTTTGTTTCCAGCGGTCGGGGTTTTGACCCCAACCGAGGTCGGTGCTGCGTATGGTAGCCCACTCGTGCTGCTGCTCATGGGAGGCTTCATCTTGTCAACTGCGATGGAGCGAAGTGGCGCCCATCGACGGGTGGCACTGACAATGGTTAATTTATTTGGCGGCAGTAGCAGCAAGCGTTTGGTGTTTGGTTTTATGGCGGCAGCGGCGCTGCTCTCGATGTGGATTTCTAACACCGCGACCACCTTAATGCTGCTACCCGTCGCTATGGCAGTATTAGAAAAGGCGCCTGACAAAAAGCTCGCGATCCCGCTGCTATTGGGCATCGCCTACGCATCCAGTATCGGTGGCATTGGAACCCCGATCGGCACACCGCCCAACCTTGTCTTTCAGCAGGTCTATGCGGAAACCGTGGGCAGCGAAATTGGGTTCCTCACTTGGATGAGCTGGGGCGTGCCGGTGGTCCTTATATTTGTTCCAATCACAGCGCTTTGGCTGACCCGGGGCCTTGATTATCAGGGCAGCTTTATACTGCCAGCTGTCGGCACCTGGCAGTCTGCAGAACGACGTGTGCTGATTGTCTTTGCATTGACTGCACTGGCTTGGGTGACGCGTTCGCAACCTTTCGGCGGCTGGAGTACTTTTTTGAACGTCCCCGGCATCAACGATGCAGGTGTTGCCATGCTCGCCGTCGTAGTGATGTTTCTTGTTCCCGATGGTCGAGGTGAACGACTGCTGAACTGGGAATCGGCAGCCAAAATCCCATGGGGCATGCTCATTTTATTTGGCGGTGGTATCGCCATCGCGAAAGCTTTTGTAGCGTCTGGATTATCTCAGCAGCTGGGCATTTGGCTGACCCAACTTGCGACCCTAGATCTTTTCCTTCTGATACTCGCGATCTGCCTCACCATCACATTTATGACTGAGATTACCAGCAACACGGCAACGACGACTTTGATGTTACCCATTCTGGCGGCGGCTGCCTTGGCGGCAGAAATTCCGCCAGAGATCCTTATGGTGCCTGCTGCCATGAGTGCAAGTTGCGCATTTATGTTACCGGTAGCAACCGCTCCCAACACCATCATGTTCAGCACTGGCGCCTTTCCGATCAGAACCATGGTCAAAGAGGGCCGAGCGCTCAGCCTGATTGGCGCTTGACTGATCACGAGCGCCTGTCGGCTCCTGATTTAGGGCATCGATCACTCGGGCCCAAAGATCTGGATCTCGGCGCTGGGAAGCGTCAAACAGTGATAACCTTCGGACTGCCTCGAAAAACCGCTCGTAATTCCCACCCAGCGCCTCATGCAGTTGAATGAAGCGGGGGGTGAGTCCGGAATAACTCTGCACCAAGGCAAGGCTCGCGTTATTGAGCGGACCCGACATCAGTCTCTGGTATGGAGGCCTCGGCCAATCCGCGACCAAATTTTGATACGCCGCTTTGAGCATCGCCACTCTCTCAGATTTTTTTACCCGCATTACCTGATCACTGTGCGCCCTATCGTAAAGCACCGCTAAATCAGCGCGAGCCGTTAAAATCAATCTTTCGACCCGGCGCTTCTTGGCCGCCCACTGAGCATCGTCTGCCATTGGTGGCAGGCTCAAAAGCTGAGATTTACTCAACGCCTGAATACCGAGTTCTGCAACCGCCGAAGCGTAACTCTCATTCCAATCGGTATCACCCAGGACATACAAGTGCAGGTGTGCTAGCTCATGATACAAGGTCCGAATTAACCCTGGCTCAGATCCCAGCAAAAAGGTGTCCAGCAGCGGATCCTTAAACCAACCTAAAGTGGTGTAAGCTGCAACCCCAACAACGGCAACGTCATCACCTTTTCCCCGTATTTTTTCTGCAACCTTTTTTGCGTCGTGCTCCTTAAAATAGCCTCGATAGGTCACGCATCCAGCGACAGGAAAACAGTGTCGGTTCAAATCAGTCGAGAATTCTGGCGCGACAAAGACGTTCCACACGACATAAGGACGATTGAGCACGGTATACCGCTCATAGTTGCCCTTGGCATCTAACCCTAGATGGTCTTCTGCAAACTCAAGCGCAGCCGCTGCCAGCAGCAGACGGCTACGGGTCTGGGGGTCGACAAGTTTGTCGACCAAGACATCATCGATGTTTCGGGACCCAGTCATCAGTTCAAGCTGACCTTTGGCCGCTTGGTAGGGAAAATAGATTGACTGACAACCGGTCAACAAACAGGTGACGCAGCTTCCAACTGTGACTATCCTTAACAGACTTCTAAACTTCACATTGAAAGGCCTATGGTTCGTTCAATCCGAGCAATGATCAGTCTAACGCTAATGTTCTTGAACACTTTAGCGCTGGGTGCCCCCTTGTGCCTGGCTGCTCTTCTCAGAGTGTTAACACCCGCAACCCTAGAGCCAACTTGGACCAGGCTCTCGATGCGCTGTGCTGAGCAGTGGATTACGCACAACAACTTGATCCTTGATGCGTTTCAAACCCTCGATGTTACCCTGAATATTGATGCCGACTTGCAAAATGACCAGTGGTACCTCGTCATTTGTAACCATCAAAGTTGGACCGATATTTTATTACTCCAGAGGGCGCTCAACCGAAAGATTCCAATGCTTAAATTCTTCATTAAGCAGGCACTGATCTACGTTCCCATCCTCGGTACCTGCTGGTGGGCCTTGGATTTCCCGATCATGAAACGCTACAGCAGGCAAACCTTGATTCGCAAGCCTCAGCTCAAAGGCAAGGATTTGGAAACCACTCGGAAATCTTGCGAGCGCTTCAAACTCACCCCGGTTGCGGTTCTTAATTTTCTCGAGGGAACCCGATTTACAGTCGAAAAACAGCGGCAATCCAACAGCCCTTATCAACGACTGCTCAAACCGAAAACCGCCGGTGCTGCCATGGTCGTCGAGGCACTTGAACAGCACTTGACCGCAATTTTAGATGTCACCATTGTCTATCATCAAAAGACACCCAATTTCTTTGATTTCCTTTCGGGCCACTCCCATCCGATTAGTATCAAAATAGAGCAGATTGCTGTTCCCAGGGCCCAGCAAAAATCCGAGCAAACCCCGCACAAGTCAGTCGGGCGAGCGATGCAGCAAGTGATTACGGATCGGTGGGCTCTCAAAGATGCTTACCTGCAGCAATCCCTAGAGCCTAACTGAGCGTCCTGCTATGCTTGATTCTTGGAGGGTCTGCTTTGACATCGATTTATAACGATTATTTTGGGCTAAAAGAGTCGCCGTTCTCAATCGCGCCCAATCCTCAGTACTTGTATATGAGCGATCGTCATCGAGAGGCTTTGGCACATCTGATGTACGGCATTCAGGGTGACGGCGCGTTTATCCTGTTATCGGGTGAAGTCGGGACCGGGAAAACGACGATCTGCCGCTGTCTCCTAGAGCAGATTCCCAATCAGGTTGATACTGCTTTTATCCTAAATCCGAAACTCACTGCAGCAGAGCTGTTGGCCGCGGCGTGCGACGATCTAAAGATTGATTATCCCGAGAATGCCAGCATTAAAGTGCTGACAGACCAAATCAATGCCTATCTGCTTGAGGCCCACGCCAGGGATCGACGAACGGTGCTGATTATCGATGAAGCGCAGAATCTTTCCATCGAGGTGCTTGAGCAGTTAAGACTCCTCACCAACCTTGAGACTAACCAAAGAAAACTGCTTCAAATCATTTTGCTCGGCCAACCCGAGCTCCTGGGACTTTTAAGTCGACCCGAGTTGCGCCAACTCTCACAAAGGATTACAGCGCGATTTTATCTCGATGCTCTCAACCGTGATGAGATATCTGCTTATATCAAGCATCGACTTGTTGTTGCAGGCGCCAAAGGCACATTCTTTCCAAAGCCAGCGATCGACCGCATCTATAAGATCAGTCAAGGCATCCCAAGAATCATCAACCTTATTTGCGATCGATCCCTGCTGGGTACTTACTCTGAAGGGGAGCTTCAGGTAAGCCCAAAGATCGTGACCAAAGCCGCCAAGGAAATATTCGGCACGGAACCAAGCCCCGTCATTGATTGGCGGAGCCTTGCAATTGCCGCAATGGTGGTGCTGGTGGTGGTCACCGTTGGATTCACCTTCTTTATCTCAACCGAGGAAACCCCTGCAGCAAAGGCTAGACCAGCCGTCGAAACAAGCCCGCCGGCTCAAACGTCAAACCTTCAGCCCAAAACTGAGATCGTCGTTCAACCGGCCCCCGCAATATCTCCGAGTGTTCAAGCAATACAGGTACAGCAGGAAATTCGGATTGATCCTCCCCAGAGCATCCCTCAGCCTGAAGAGCTGCTGATTACTCCTCCAGCATCTCTAGCCCAAACTGCTTTTGCTGAGTACACAGCGCTGGCCTTGATCCGAGGACACGATCGCGCAGGGGCCGCTCTAAACGACCTATTGCAGCTTTGGGGGGTTGATTTTGCTGATCCAGATTCAGCTACCTGCGATCTCGCCGAAACCATTGGTCTCTTCTGTTTCTCGAGCATTGCAGGTCTCAATGAAATGAATGACTTCGATCGGCCCGTCGTCATTAATCTTGCCAACCAATGGTTCACGCTTGAACAACTCAATCGGACACATGCTGCACTAAAAGTGGGGAATACGGTTCATCAGGTCGGTATCACCGAGCTGCTCGACGCCTGG
>CAJYBS010000146.1 GCA_913064795.1 uncultured Gammaproteobacteria bacterium | reverse complement strand
GGGCAGGCTACAAGGCCAGCCAAACCCGCTCGAAGGTGTTGCTGAAACTTTGGCCGCCGAATCGCGAATTTTGTGCTGTGATGAGTTTTTTGTATCAGATATCACTGATGCCATGCTTTTGTCGGGGCTCCTTGAGGGCTTGTTTGCGCGAGGTGTGACATTGGTTGCAACATCCAATGTGCCCCCTGCTGATTTGTACAAAGAGGGTTTGCAACGACAAAAATTTTTGCCTGCGATTGCGCTCCTCGAAGCGCATACCCGGGTAATCAACGTTGACGGTGGGCTTGACTACCGAATGCGTTCTCTCAGTCAGGCACCCCTATATTATGAAGGTTTGAACGAAGAGAGTGAGCAGGCTTTGCTCACAGCGTTTCGACAATTGACGATGCAAGAGGCCTTCAAGCCGCTAGAGGATCAGGTTTTGATCTCGAATCGGCTGATCGATGTTCGCGGCCAGCTCGCAGGTGTCATATGGTTCGACTTTTTAAAGATTTGCGATGGACCCAGAAGCCAAAACGACTATATTGAAATCGCCGAGCAATTCGGAACCGTTTTGATCAGTGGTGTTCCCCAGTTCTCTGTTGCAACGGAAGACCAGGCGAGAAGGTTTATCAGCTTGGTTGATGAGTTTTATGATCGAAAGGTTAAGCTCATTGTTTCTGCTGAGGCCAGTATCTCTAAGCTCTACCATGGAAGGCGGGTCCGATTTGAATTTGAGCGGACAATGAGCCGCTTGCTCGAAATGCAAAGTGATGCCTACTTAGGCCTCCAACATAGGGCGTAATTTCGACGGAGTCCCTTGGTTGGAATAAGTCGCTAAGCGAGGCGACACTCAAATTCGTTTAGGAGGCGGAAAGTATTGCTTATGGGGCAGTGCTTGGGTAAGATTCGCGGTCTTAATTTGGGTGTTGGCTGCTGCAGGCGGGGCGTCTTAGAGCGGGCAGGACAAAGATGTGGGGAACCCTCCTTAAATTTAGGGCGAAATAATGAAAACCGTCAGCGCAAAAAAAGAAGAAGTCAGCCGCAAGTGGTATGTGGTGGATGCTTCTGAGAAAACCCTCGGTCGATTGAGCACGGAGATCGCAAACCGACTCCGGGGTAAACACAAGGCATCGTTTACGCCGCACGTCGACACTGGGGATTATATCATCGTGGTTAACGCAGAAAAAGTTCGCGTGACCGGTCGTAAAACAACGGACAAGACCTACTATCACCATACTGGGTTTCCTGGGGGCATTAAATCAATCACTTTTGATAAGTTGATCGATAAAGCTCCGGAGCGTGTGATCGAGACCGCTGTGAAAGGAATGATGCCGAAAAATAAATTGAGCCGAGCAATGTTGACGAAACTTAAGGTCTATGCGGGCAGTAATCATCCGCACGCGGCGCAACAACCAGAAGTGTTGGAGCTATAAAAGGGTGGCTATGAATCAGTACTACGGGACGGGACGGCGGAAAACTGCCAAAGCACGAGTGTTTTTGAGTTTGGGCGACGGTAGCATCGAGGTTAATAATCAACCCTTAGATGAGTACTTTGGCCGAGAAACAGCACGAATGGTCGTTCGTCAGCCGTTGGAGCTGGTGGACCTGGCTGAACGCTTCAGGGTTCGGGTCACCGTGAAAGGCGGTGGCGGGTTCGGACAGGCTGGGGCCATCAGACACGGCATTACACGCGCCCTAATGGAATACGATGAAAACCTTCGCCCAGCGCTGCGCCAAGCGGGGTATGTTACCCGCGATGCCAGAAGTGTGGAGCGTAAAAAAGTCGGTCTTCGAAAAGCCAGAAAGAAACCGCAATTTTCAAAACGCTGAGTCGCGAGGGGTTCGAAAAACGGAGCATTGGCTCCGTTTTTTTTTGTTGGATTTAAAAAATCTAGACGCTCCAAGCCCATTTTTTGGGTCGAGTGTGGTAGAATCGCGGCGCCGGACAAGTACCTTATAATCGATGAATGGGCTGCGAGTTTAGGCTTGAATGAGCGTGAAACGATTGGAGATAAGTTGTGAGTGATAACAGCGTCAATCCTGGGCGACGAAATTTTCTATTGGGCGCGACTGCCGCGGTTGGCGCGGGGGGTGTTGCAGGTCTCGCGGTCCCGTTTGTGGGGTCTTGGACACCCAGCGCAAAAGCATTGGCCGCAGGTGCACCGATTAAGGTCGACGTCAGCCGATTACAGCCAGGTGAAATTTTAGGGCCGATTCCTGCCTGGCGTGATAAGCCAATCTTTGTGATCCGGCGATCCGAAGAAATGTTGGCAAGACTGAGCGAGAAGCCCGAGCGGCTTGCAGACCCGATGTCCGATAGAGAGCAGCAGCCTGTTTATGCCAAAAATGAAACTCGATCAATTCGGCCCGATATCGTTGTTCTAGTCGGTCTTTGTACACACCTCAGCTGTTCGCCGAAATACCGACCTACCATTGAGCCTCAGACGTTTGATGCAGAGTGGGTTGGAGGCTTTTATTGCCCCTGCCATGGTTCTAAATTTGATTTGGCTGGGAGAGTCTACGAGGGGGTGCCTGCACCTTCGAATTTGGAAGTTCCGCCGCATTTCTACGAATCAGATAATGTTGTGGTGATTGGAGAAGATGAGGGAGTGGCTTAATGTCGGCGGTTGAACAATCTTTTAAGAACTTCATGTCTTGGATCGATGACAGATTGCCTGTCACCGAAGCCTACGAAAAGCATCTGGCCAAATATTACGCACCGAAAAACCTCAACATTTGGTATTACTTCGGGATCTTTTCATTCGTCGTGCTGGCGAATCAGTTGCTAACAGGCATTTGGCTGACGATGAGCTATGTGCCGACAGGTGAGGGCGCTTTCGCATCGGTTGAATATATTATGCGTGACGTTGAGTACGGTTGGATGTTGCGGTACATGCATTCAACAGGTGCATCCGCGTTCTTTGTGGTGGTTTATCTGCACATGTTCCGAGGTCTGCTGTACGGCTCATATCAAAAGCCTCGGGAATTGATCTGGATTCTGGGCATGCTGGTCTACGTCGCGCTAATGGCTGAGGGATTCTTTGGGTATCTCTTACCTTGGGGCAATATGTCTTTTTGGGGAGCGCAGGTGATTGTTTCGCTGGCCAGTGCGATACCCATCGTTGGAGAGGACTTGGCGATTTGGGTCAGAGGCGACTTCAATATGTCGGGCGTGACGCTTAATCGGTTCTTCGCGTTACATGTGGTTTTGGTGCCCTTGTTTCTGTTGGTCTTGGTGGTGTTACATGTTCTAGCGCTCCATGAGGTCGGTTCCAACAACCCTGATGGCGTCGACATTAAAAAGACGACGGATGAGGCGGGCAAGCCGCTAGATGGCGTGCCATTCCACCCTTATTTCACGCTAGGTAAATTACCAGGCATTATTGTCTTTTTGTTCTTGTTTTGTGCGGTGATGTTCTTCTATCCAGATGGTGGTGGTTACTTAATTGAGCATCCCAACTACGAACCTGCTGATCCGTTGAAGACACCTGAGCTTATTGCTCCGGTTTGGTACTACACACCATTTTATTCGATGCTGCGTGCTGCGACGTTCCCCTTGCTGGGCCTCGATGCTAAATTTTGGGGGCTCGTCGTCATGGCTGGCGCTATTGTGATTCCTTTTGTTCTGCCGTGGCTCGATAAATCACCCGTCAAGTCAATGCGATATAAAGGGCTCGCTAGTAAAATAATGCTCGGACTTTTCGTGATCTCGTTTTTTATCTTGGGTTACCTAGGAACGGTTCACCCAACACCGTTAAGGACGCTCTTAGCGCAGGTGTGCACGGCAATCTACTTCGCCTATTTCTTGCTGATGCCTTGGTATACCAGCGTCGAAAAAACAAAGCCTGTTCCAGAGCGGGTGGTACTATGAAACGTCTTGTCTTGTTGACGTTGGCCACGCTCATCAGCCACCCAGCGATGAGCGCTGACTCAGGTTTTCCGCTGTATGACATGACGCCTGATTTAACGGATCAAAGTTCTCTCCAGCGTGGTGCTCAGACCTACATGAACTATTGTCTCGGCTGTCATTCGCTCCAGTATCAGCGTTATAAGCGGACCGCCGAGGATATCGGGATCCCTGAGAGCCTGATGCTCGAATATTTGGTCTTCGACCCAAACACTAAAATTGGGGACTTGATAGAGAACTCTATCAGCGATGAAAATTCAAAAAATTGGTTTGGTGCCGTTCCTCCTGATTTAACGTTGTACAGTCAGCTAAAAGGCGGCCCGGAATATCTGTATACCTACTTACTCACATTTTATGAAGATGCCAGCAGACCACTCGGGGCGAACAATCTAGTCTATGAAAATGTCGGCATGCCCCACGCGTTAATGGAGCTGCAGGGTGTTCAGCAGAAAGTGTGTAAAGAAATTCCAAAGCTTGCAGACAATGGAGGTCAGATGATGGACGCATTATCCCAAGCTTACATCACTGAGCAAGTGTGCGGTATGGAGCTTGTGGAGAGAGGATACTCTCCTTTGCAATTGGTCGAAAACTCGGGTCGTTTATCTCCTGAGGCTTATGAGCAGGTGGTTTACGATTTGACCAATTTTATCTATTACGTGGGCGACCCCTCCCGACTTGATCGCGAGCGAACCGGCGTGTTTGTTTTGATCTTCCTGGCATTTTTCTTCGTGCCGGCGTACCTGTTGGCCAGGGAATACAAGAAAGAAATTCATTAGTCGCTAGAACGTAATTAGGGGGAAAAATGGGCGTTATTTCAAAGCATTCATCGATGGTGTTTTATTCCGATGGTGCAGACCACTACAGCCAGCGGGTTAGAATGGTGCTCTCCGAGAAGGGGGTCGCTGTCGACATCATTAATGTTGAAAAAGGCAACCTACCGGAGGATCTGGCGGACTTGAATCCTTATAATTCTCTTCCGACTTTGGTCGATAGAGATCTAGTGCTCTATGAGTCCATGGTAATGATGGAGTATTTGGACGAACGGTTCCCTCATCCTCCGTTGCTCCCAGTTTACCCAGTGGCAAGGGCTCAAAGCCGATTGTTTGTCTACCGTATTCAGCGCGACTGGTGCGGGTTGGTTGACACCATTGTGGCTGGAAGATCTAAAGAGACTGTGATTGATCGGGCTCGAAAAGAGCTCAGAGAAGGTCTGCTAACGATCGCTCCGATATTCACGGAGAAAGAATTTTTTATGAGCGATGAATTCACTTTAGTGGACTGCTGCTTCGTTCCTATTCTGTGGCGTCTTCCCATACTGGGCATCCAATTGCCGCCTAAGACAGGCAAGCCACTAACGGATTATATGAACCGAATGTTTCGTCGCGAAGCTTTCCAGGCAAGCCTCTCAGAGGCCGAAATGGATATGCGCGATTGATGCTGCACCTTGGCAGAGTGCTTTGATGGCGACGCCGATTTCAAAAGTGCCGTATTTGATGCAGGGTCTTTTAGACTGGATGGTCGATTCCGGCGCAACCCCTTACCTTATCCTTAACACCAGATTAGAGGGCGTGAGCGCGCCCGGCGAATTTATTCAAGCCGATGGCAGTATTACGCTTAACATCAGTGGTTCGGCAGTGCGTAATTTGCATATTTCTGCCGAAGGTGTTTTTTTCGATAGCCGGTTTAAGGGTGCGCCGTACAGTATTGGCGCACCGCTCCACGCAGTATTAGGGCTGGTGAGTCGAGAATCTGGCGAAGGGCTTTGGTTCGCAGAA
>CAJYBS010000145.1 GCA_913064795.1 uncultured Gammaproteobacteria bacterium | reverse complement strand
GGCCAAAACACACCCTCGATCCATCCCTCGAACGCTGGAACAAGAAGTATCAAGAGATAGCCCCTTTTCCTGAACCCAATCCTCGTCTAATCCAGAATCGATCATTGCTGCCCCCCAGGGGCACCGCACTCGATCTAGCCAGTGGCCTGGGCGCCGATGCGCTTTATCTTGCCAAGTGCGGCTTCTCTGTAACGGCCTGGGATGGATCAGAAGTTGCTTTGCAGCGCATGCAAGAAGAGGCTCATCACCTTTCCCTGACTGTTCAGTCAATCTGTGCGCCCATTGAAGCGGGCGCCCTTGAGGGGTATCAATTCGATCTGATCTATGTACACCGTTTTTTAGATCGAGCTCTATTTCCTGACCTCATCCAAGCCTTGAACCCACTGGGTTGTTTATTCTACGAAACGTTCACTGCCGAGGCTTTTGAACCCAAGGAAAAATCCCTAGGGCCCAAGAACCCAAGTTATCTCCTTCAGGCCAACGAATTACTCGATCTTTGCCAGCCCTTACGCACCCGGTTATTCATGGATGGTCTGACGGCGAATCCTGAGGGGGGTTATATTCGAACTTCCAAATCACTGTTGATCGCAGAAAAAGGGCCGACTTAATCGCTGGAGTAAACCTCATTCGCTCCCTCTGGTTGCTTTTTGAAGCGTTTATATTCCCATTGGTACTGGGCTGGAAACTGACGGACGAGATCCTCCAGCGCGTCGTTCAGGCCCCTGAGTCCCCTGAGCTCATCCTCAACCTCCAGCTCAGGTACTGCCGAATAATGCAAATCGAAAAGTCCTCGAGGGTTGCGAATCAGTGCAACAAGAATCGGAACTGCTCCCGTTTTAAGCGTCAAGCGATGTACGAGGCGATCAGTGTAGGCCGGGAATCCGAAAAATGGGATGAAAACCCCACTCTCTGGCACCTGGTCCGGCAACACCGCGACGTTACCCCCGGCGCTCAAAACCTTAAAAAGTCGGACTAGACCGCGTGGGTTGGTCGGAACCATTTCGTTGCCATATCCCATCCGCACTTTTTCGATAATCGAAGCTAGCGCCCTTTGCTTGGGTGGTTTAAAGAGCGCGGTTAACTGAAATCCTTTTTGGGCAAAGACAGCATTGAAAAGTTCCCAGTTACCGATATGAGGCAGTAAAAGCAACGCCCCACTACTTTTAGACAGCGCCTCGTCAATAACATCTTCGTTATAAACATTGTCGATCCATGTTAGTAAATGCTTACTATCTTTAGTCCAAACCCCTGGCGTCTCAAAAGCAGTCTGAGCGGTGGATATCAGGCTGTCACGCACTAATTGTTGGTGCTCGAGAGGAGATAGGTTGGGGAAACACAGCTTAATGTTTCGATCGCTGGTCCTCCGGCTCCGAGTTTTGCCATGGTATAGGATCAAACCCAGCAAACGACCGAGCCACTGAAGCCAAATCCTCGGTAACAAGCCCATACCCAGTATTAAATAGTACACGTTCGTGCTATCCCACCGTGATCCTGTTCATCGCCGCATCATGCGGGTTCAACCCAGAAAATCCCAGCATAAATTGATGCTGCTGCAATTCCTACCTAGGCGCGGGCACTGAGTTTTTAATCAAGTCGAAGGCTTGAATAGCCTTCAAACGAAAACCGGTTTTCAATGCCGTTGTTAACTTGAAGCAGAATAGGCCAGTAAAGCTCGGCGGGACCAGGCGCCGCTTTCAGTTTTGTCGCCTAACGAAAGCAGACGTTATCCTATCAGTTGCGCTATACTCGCTTTTTTTCGAGCGCCTAGCCTCCCAGATGGCCAACGTAGATACTTTTCAAGACCTTATTTTAACGCTCCAGGAATTTTGGGCGGACAAAGGATGTGCCCTCATGCAGCCCTACGATATGGAAGTGGGCGCGGGTACCTTTCATCCGGCCACCTTCCTGAGAGCCATTGGGCCCGAGCAATGGTCTGCAGCCTATGTCCAGCCTTGCCGACGGCCAACCGATGGCCGTTATGGGGAAAATCCAAACCGATATCAGTACTACTATCAATTTCAAGTCGTCATGAAACCCAATCCCGAAAATTTTCAGGAACTCTACCTTGAGTCACTGACCCATGTTGGGATCGACCCAAAAGCCCACGACATCCGCTTTGTTGAAGACAATTGGGAATCTCCGACACTCGGCGCTTGGGGCTTGGGCTGGGAAGTCTGGATGGATGGTATGGAAATCACACAATTTACCTACTTTCAGCAGGTTGCTGGGATTGAGTGTTTTCCGGTGATGGGAGAAATCACGTACGGGCTAGAACGGTTATCGTTGTACCTTCAGGGCGCGGAGGACTTTCAGTCACTGATTTGGTCACGAGATCGTAACGGCAAGGTGCTAACTTACGCTGATATTTTTCATCAGTATGAGGTTGAAATGTCAGCCTTCAATTTTGACTTGGCAGACATCCCCGGTCTGTTTCAACAGTTTGACTTTTTTGAATCAGAAGCCGAGCGATTCATCGCTCAGGCGCTTCCCCTACCCGCCTATGAATATGTTATGAAGGCGTCTCACTGTTTTAATCTGCTGGATTCCCGTTCAGCGATCTCGGTAACTGAGCGGCAGCGATTTATCCTTCGGGTCAGAACCCTGGCAAGAGGGGTTGGTTCCGCTTATTTCGAATCCAGGCGTGCTGCGGGTTTCCCTCTCGCTTTGCCTGAGGATCGCGACTTTGTGCTCAAAGGCCTTGGTCATGAATAAAGCCAGCTTGTTGGTTGAACTTGGGACCGAAGAACTACCCCCTAAATCGCTCAAAACCCTTAAGGATGCGCTCGGTACGCTTCTCTCTAAAGCCTTGTTGGACCGACAATTTGAACACGGCAGGGTCACAACGTTTGGAACACCTCGCCGATTGAGCGTGCTGGTTGAAGCCTGCAGCGACACTCAACCCGAGCAATTCATTGAACGACGCGGGCCGAGCCTGACGGCCGCCTATGGAGAGGATAATCTCCCCACAAAGGCACTCCTGGGGTTTTTAAACGCTTGCGGGACAGATAATGCCGAAGACCTTGAACGCCTAGAAACTGAGAAGGGCGTCTGGCTGGTCTACCGGGCGCACCACCCAGGTGCAACCCTTGCCTCTGAGTTTCAGGCCGTACTCGATGAGGCGGTCAGCGGGTTGCCGATTGCCAAACGAATGCGCTGGGGCAATCTACGCTTGGAATTTGTCAGGCCCCTGCGCTGGTTAGTGGCCCTGCACGATAAAGACATCCTTGAGTGCTCGCTCTTTGGTCAACAAGCCGGCCGTACCAGTCAAGGACATCGGGCGCTCTACGATGAAGATCTCATCGTTGAAAAGCCTGAAGACTACGTGGCCGCGTTACAGTCAGCCAACGTAATCGCCAGTTTTGAAGCGCGGCGGGATCTGATCCAAACTCAACTTAACCAAGCCGCAGAATCCCGTGGCGGTGCCCTGACCAACGATCCAGAATTGTTAGATGAAGTCACTGCGCTCACTGAATGGCCTGTCGTACTTGGCGGTGAGTTTGATCCGAGTTTTCTTGAAGTGCCCGAAGAAGCATTGATCTCAGCGATGCGCGAGCACCAACGCTATTTTCATCTTCGTGGCCCACAGGATGCTTTGGAGCCCTGTTTTCTAACCGTTGCCAATCTCGAAAGTTCTGACCCCGACCTTATTATTAAGGGTAATGAGCGCGTTATCAGACCGAGACTTGCTGATGCCCAGTTTTTCTTTCGGCGGGATCTAAAACGGCCAATCCTCGACGCCGCCAGTCAACTCAATCAAGTCATCTTCCAAAATGAACTGGGCTCGTTTGGAGACAAAGCAAGCCGAATCGGCCAGCTGGCCAGCTTCATTGCGAATCAGATTGGTGAAGATGCACTTACAGCAGAGCGGGCGGGTAGGCTCGCCAAGACGGACCTTGTTTCACAAATGGTGGGAGAATTTCCTGACCTCCAAGGGACGATGGGTCGCTATTATGCACTGGCTCAAGGCGAAGACGTCGTGATTGCAGACACCATTCGCGATCATTATTTACCTAGGTTTTCAGGAGACCGCCTACCGGACAACGCCATCGCTTGCGCCGTCGCCTTGGCAGATCGTATTGACACGTTGGTTGGCTTATTCGGCATTGGACAGCCGCCTACAGGCAGCAAGGATCCATTCGCCCTGCGAAGGCAAGCTCTGGCGATTGTTAGGATTTGCATTGATTATCCGATACAGATTTCCATGAACGAGACCTTAATGAAGTCCGCCGAGCTGCATGCAGGGGATTATCCAGTCGAGCCTGTACGAACCTATCTTCTAGATCGATTCGAGAACTTAATGGCCGATCAAGGCGTCGCACTGGATAATATTCGCGCTATTCGTGGTCGGTCAGGAGGGATTGATGATCTCACTGCCGCTGCTGCTGATATCGCCTCAATTGCTGTCTTTCGAACGACGGAGGCTGGACTTAAGGTCATCAATACACAAAAACGGGTCAGAAATATTGTCGAAAAGTCTGATCAGTCCGCTACTGATGCGATCCAAACAGAACGTTTCAAAGAAGACGCTGAGTTTGCTTTGCTTAAAACCATTGAACGTCTTGATGCTGCATTAAGCGCCGACTTTCCAGAGCAACTCGCGTTAGTGAGTTCAAGCGCGGAGCCTGTTGTGAGTTATTTTGAATCGGTCATGGTGATGGACGACGATCCTCTCATTCGGGAGAATCGTTTGAATACGCTAAGGGCTCTCAATCAAGCCCTCACCCAGATCGCCGCATTCGATGCCCTGCAACAGTAGTCCAGTGGCAGAAGCCAGCTGACCTTAAACAACAATGACTAAACGTCTAGATTAGCGACCGCCATCGCGTTGGCCTCGATAAAGTCTCGCCTCGGCTCTACATTATCACCCATCAAAGTGTTAAAAATTTGATCCGAGGCGATGGCGTCTTCGATACTGACTCGCAACATCGTGCGATGCGAGGGATCCATGGTGGTTTCCCAAAGCTGATCCGCATTCATCTCTCCCAAACCTTTAAAGCGCTGACGAGATTGTCCTCGGGTTGCCTCTTTTTGTAACCATTCTAGCGCCTCGCTCAAGCGATGGATCACTTGGGTTCGCTCACCCTTGCCCACCAAACTCTCCTCTGGCACCAAATCACGCATCCGTTCACCAAACGTTGCAAACTCTCGATAGTCTGACGATGCGAAGAAATCGTGGGTAAACCCATATTCTCGTCTAAATCCATGACTGATCTGAGTCACTTGGGGGTAAAACAGGTCTCGCTCAGTATCTTGTTCACAGCGGATTTCATATTGGGTTTGGGCGTTCTGCAAGCTTGCGAGTTCCGCACCTAAATCATCAATGTAGGCCTTGACGAGATTTTCAGAGGCCATATCGTCCACCGAAAGTGGACTGACATAAACCAAACTTTTTAAAACATCCATTGGATAGAGGCGGTCTAAACGATGCATTTTATCTTGAATTGAGAAATATTCTTGGGCCAGCTGACCGAACGCTTCGCTGGCCATCGGCTGATCTTGCCCTGCTGGTGTCACATAAGCATCATCAAGTGAGAGCTCTAAGACATACTGATTTAGCTCCGCATCGTCTTTAATATACCGCTCCTGCCGGCCACGCTTAACCTTATACAACGGCGGCTGAGCGATCAAGACATGCCCTCGCTCTATTAATTCCGGCATATGACGAAAAAAGAAGGTCAGCAACAACGTCTTGATATGCGCCCCGTC
>CAJYBS010000144.1 GCA_913064795.1 uncultured Gammaproteobacteria bacterium | reverse complement strand
CGTCCCGGCCGAAAAATTTCTCTTTATGTCTTTGGCGACGAATTCACCGGTCGATCGATTCAACAGGTGATTGAAACTGTCGACCGAATCAATCGCAGGGATGATGCGGGCAACCGATTGGTGCGCATTCATGGCGTGGGCTTTCCCGTCCAATTCGCCAATCCCCCGCAATATCAAGACACCGGCATTAAGTTCGCAATCCTTATGCGCCAACTGTGTGCTGAAAACGATGGCACCTTTGTTGCCCTTAATCGTTTTCGTTAGCAGGCTTTAACTGCGATGAACGCACTGCACCGGAGAGGGTCTTTTGCTAGCGTCCGGCCTCTAACCGCAACCCAGCTGCTCTCTCGTGCTATGCAACCGTTAGACCTTTTCTGGGCCAGGCCTTGAATCCCTCGTCACCTGTTCGGAGGCTTCAAGCAACCTCTCCAAACGCTCGAGTGTTGCTCTGACCACTATCATTTCGTCGTGCAGATTTCGCAGCGAAGATCGATCCGGGTCTTCGGTATCGGCCTTCGCTTGCTCTTCTTCGAGCACATTAACCACAATCCCAATCACCATATTTAAAAAAGCAAAGGTCGTCAGAAAAATAAAACTGAGATAAAAAATCCAGCTGAACGAATACACCGCCATGGTCTCGTACATGACGTCGGTCCAGTCCTCGAAGGTCATCACACGAAACAACGTCAACATGGAAACAGCGATGTTACCCCACAGGTCTGGATTGATCGTTTCAAAAAACAAACTCCCGATCGCCGCATAGATATAGAAGATAATAAAGATTAGGGCAGCCACGTACCCAAGTCGCGGCAGGGCTTGGATCAATGAGTTCAGCAAAATTCGTAACTCGGGAATGATGCTGATCATCCTCAAGACTCTGAACACGCGAATCAAACGCGCCACCAAAGCCATATCCGTATCTTCAATGGGGATCAAACTGACCACAACGATCACGGTATCGAACACGTTCCAGCCGTTTTTGAAAAAGTCGCGCTTGCGTGCTTCTCCTAGGAATCGCACCGATATTTCCACAACGAAAATGATGGTTATCAGCAGATCTAAGCCTTCGATCAGTCTTTGCACCCAACTCGGCACTGCATAGGTTTTTACGCCTACCAGCAATGCCGACGCAACAATGATGATGATGATAAACGCTTCAAAAGCTCGGTGAGCCCGCAGCGCCTCCAATCGAGATTGGAGTGAGGGTTTAGCATCTGGAGTGTTCATAGTCATTCCTTTGGCAAGGTCTTTAAGGGTCTTTAAGGGCCGTCATGGGGCTTTGATGCATCAAAAATCATCGGCTTAAGGCACTGGCGTGATGATCGATAGGGTCATCATTGAAGGGACGGAGAACACGTGCGCAGCAGGGGGCATGGGGTCTGACCTAGACTTACACACAACGATTATCCGATGCTCAACAACAGCCCAACTAAAAATTGAGTCGAATTTTATAGGCCAAATTCATTGTGTCACCCCGAGTAATCATTAGATCACCATTGACCGACTGATTAGGGCCCAACTTAAGCTCTGGGGACGCATTCATGAGCGTAAAATCACCGCCGATCGCTTCGATTAAAATGACTTTTGCATCAGATTCACCGGTATTTTCAAGCTGTAATTCAAGTCCAATCTCACGGGCCCGGTTGCCGAGTACCCGAAAACTCGTAACTTTTCTGCGCAGCCGGATATCAAAGGCTTGCCCCAGTGCCACTTCAAACGGTTCTCCATGGGGGACGGTACCGATTGTGTCTTCGCCCTGAAAAAAAGCTCGGCTGTCATCACCCACATTGAACACCCTAGCAATACCCGCCGCAATGGGCGCATTGCGCTCCTCTTGGGCAAGCGTGGGGGTGACCCTCAGAAAACCCGGCACCGTAACCGCTCGTGTATCCACTTCTGCTCGGTAGCTTTGCACTTGAGACCGCATCCGATAAACGACTTCGGCTTCTGCCTCGAAGGGCATCTGCAGAGGTAGCTTTATATCAGTCTGGCTCGGTAAGTCAGCGCGCTGACTCAACCGCCATTGGTGGTAGAGTCCGGTTGATTGCAGCTCTGACAGTCCGGCGTCCTCGGCTGCTGCAAGGCTCATCCGCGAAAACTCCGGTCGCATCGGTGGGGGCGGATTACTTCGATTGAGCGTTCCTGCATTCAGTATCAGCTCAGCATTTTTAAAGTCTTGATTGGTGCCGTTACTGATGTGCGCCCAGGGCTCAATGAACACCCGCCGGTCCTCTGGAAAATAACTCAGCTCGTAGACAGCCTTCCAATTCAGACCCTCTGCGGCGTACTGCAACTGTCCCACCAAAGCGCCACTACCACTCAGGGTCACGCGTATGAAGGATTGGTCGGTCAGCATTAGCGTCGGGAAAACAAGATTTTCTAGGGATGCGTTTTGCAATCCCGCTGCGGTCTGCACCATGACAGGGGATCCAGCCACGAGCACACCTTCTAACGCCGCCCGATCAGGGCCCCGGCGAATCCGGACCGGTTCGCCCAATGCCATCTCCAAAAAAGCGGCTTTTGAGCTGGGGACTCGGTTCAGTTCAAATCTCTGCGCCGTAATTTCGGGGTTGAGCTGCGCCCGGACTGATGCCAACCGAGTTGTCTCGGGAATACCGATCGCCAAGGTTGTACCCTCGCTGACAGCAATCTCCGGCAGCGTGCCCTCAACCCACGCTTCTTGGTCGAAGAGCGTCAATGCTACGTTTGAGAGTGCTTGGGGCGGCGCTGCTGTAGCCTGAAACCCAACAATGATCACGCCCATCAGCATCGCCAATCGCACCCAGGGCAAACCGCTGATTTTAACTGGTTGGCCCAAGGCCGTATTCCTGTCCATCTCAGACCTCCCCCATGTTTCCCTTTGGACTGACCACTGATTTTGCCATCGCTTTTCTCAGGACCTGCAGGCTTTCTTTCGATTGTTGAGCCTACATTGAGTATAGCCGCTTGGCCTAGGCAAAAATATCCGCCAGCCGAACCACAGATCATTGGCAAACCTGTCCGCCTTCGTTAAGCTCTGCCCAGAAAAATACACCCCGTCTCGCAACGCCCCAGAGTGATCACATGAAGCCATCAACCCAACGTCAGGCCTTCGGTCTCAAAATCTTAAACGCAAAGCATCACGCCGTCCGAAAACTAAAGGCCCAAGGCCATCAGGCCGAGATTCACGGCAATAAATTTTGGAATTCGAGCTTCTTGATTATGGATCACCTTAAGCGTCACCCGCCTAAGCAAGGGCTTCGAGTGCTGGATATCGGCTGCGGCTGGGGTCTGCTGGGTCTCTATTGCGCGAAGCAATTCAATGCTCGGGTCACGGGTATCGATGCCGATAAAAACGTGGGCCCCTACCTTCAATTGCATGCGACAACCAATCAGTTGGCCATGTCCTTTGAGACACGCAGTTTCGATCAGCTCACAAAGGCATATTTAGCCAACTTTGATCTCATTGTAGGTGCGGACATTTGCTTCTGGGACGAACTAGCGCATACGGTTTTTAAGCTCATTAAACGGGCCCATACCGCCGGTGTCGGACAAATCATCATCGCCGATCCCTGCCGAACGCCTTTTGAAGTGCTGGTTGATAAATCTGAACGGGCCTTTGATCAGGTCGAGCGAATTGATGCACGGCTAAAGAGGCCTGTCAAAGCAACCGGTGATCTGCTCATTGTGTCCCAAGATTGAGGCTTCATTGCGGTTTCCTCACAGAACTTTAGACGACCCCTTATCGGCGATTCGACATGGCCTTTAATCAAGCAGAGCGGCAGGGCGCCTGCTTTGCGCTTTGCGCGTATACCATTTGGGGATTGGCCCCCCTCTACTTCAAATCAGTCGGTGCCGTCGATCCGCTAGAGATCATTGCTCATCGCGTCACTTGGTCTGCTGCGCTCTTGGTTGGGATTCTCGCCCTGCTCGGCAAGCTCAAAGAGCTTCGAATTGAAGGTAAAACCCTCGGACTTCTGATGGTGAGCACCACACTCCTTGCCTGTAACTGGTTTATTTTTGTTTTTGCCGTCCTGAATGGTCAGATCATCGAGACTTCCCTGGGATACTTCATCAATCCCCTCGTTAGCGTTTTTCTCGGATTGCTCTTTCTCGGTGAACGTCTGCGCTCCACCCAGTGGATTGCACTCGCGATCGCATTAACCGGCGTTCTTATCCAGCTCGTCTTTTTAGGCAAGATTCCACTAATCTCCCTGGCCCTTGCATTGAGCTTCGGCTTCTACGGGCTAATCCGCAAACGCATGAACTTACCCTCGGTTTCAGGTCTTACTATAGAGACACTCCTCCCCCTGCCCTTTGCACTGGGATATCTCGCCTATCGCCATCAGATGGGCAACCTCGCCTTTTCTAACGGTTCATTCAACTTGGATTTACTACTCATGCTCGGCGGTGCAATCACCGCAATGCCCCTGCTATTTTTTGCCAGTGCTGTAGTTCGGTTAAGTTTAACTGCGGTGGGCATCTTTCAATATTTGGCACCGTCACTGGCATTGATGCTAGCGATTTTCTTTTTTGACGAACCGTTCTCAATGGTACAACTTATCAGTTTCGTCTTTGTCTGGATCTCGATTGTTATCTTTACGGCCGAGGCCTTTCACCATCATCGAGCACCGCCCCCAGCGCACTGACCCCTTTTTAACCAGGAATGACTATATGGACGTTCACTTTCAGCTTGACCGAGACCTCAACATCCAATCGGCTGATTGTTCTCAAACCAGCGAGGACCAATGGCTTATCGACGTTTCCATTTCGGACCAGTGGCAAGTCATTGTTGGTCCTAATGGAGGCTACTTGGGCGCGCTGCTTTTAGCTGGCGTCAAAACGGTTAATCCACCGGGGCTTCAGTTCGTTCGATCGGTCGCCGTGAATTTCATTAGCCCATCCGTGCCCGGTCCTGCGCAGCTATCCATCCAATGCATCAAGCAGGGTCGAACCACCAGTTTGTTCCAGTCCAAGCTAAATCAAGGCAATCGCAACATTGCGCAGGCAACCGTGACCTTGGCCTCTGATCGCCTCCCTATTTCATTTTGCGATCCTACGATGCCCCAGATCCCTGCCGCCGACACATTGAAGCCGATGAACTGGAGCCGCACCAACAGTGATTTTGCTGTGCCCTTTCGTGGACACTATGACCAACGCGTCGGACTTGGACCGATACCTGGGGAAAAAGATGATTCTGGGCGCATTGGCGGATGGATGCGGTTTAAAGATCTGCGCCCCATTGATGATCTGGGCCTATTGGCGATGAGCGACGGCTGGTACCCAAGTGTCATTTCCCGAAACTTGCCTCAAGCGGTTCACGTCCCCAGCCTCGACCACACCCTACATTTTTTGTGCAGTGATTTTTCAAGCTTCGACCCTCACGCATTTGTAGGCTTTGAATTCGTGACCGAAATTGCGGCCGCAGGCTATTTAATCGAAGATGGAAAAATGTTCTCAGAAAGCGGCCAACTCTTGGCGATTTCTCGGCAAATGGCGGCGATGGTTCCGTTTGAGGTGTAAGCTCCAGAAGCTTTAGCCCGCTCTCAACCCTGGCTGCGCGCAATGGCTCAGAACCTTCGACTCACCATCAAAACGCTATTTAGTTCACAGCTCCAAGGCGCAATAGACGCGCAAGCTAACGTCAGCGACCCCTCTCGGCGGCTTCTTCCAAAAGAAGCGAGCCGCTATACAGACGCATCAGCACTGGTTCGGCTTTGGATCGAACTGCGAATACGGTCGTGCTCCGCCGCATCCAGGGTGAACCTTG
>CAJYBS010000143.1 GCA_913064795.1 uncultured Gammaproteobacteria bacterium | reverse complement strand
CACTTGTGCATAGGGCACGGATTCTTCGCCAGAAATTGAGGCGCCCGGAGGACTTTTTAGGTCAGCGCCGGCACAAAACGCGGGCCCCTTGCCGGTGATGACAATAGAGCGGACACGATCATCAGCATTGGCAGCGCTTAAATGGGCATAAAGTTGGTTTACCAGAGCCGCGGAAAGCGCATTACGATTTTCGGGACGGTTCAGGGTAATCCAAGCCGCGCCGTTTTCAATGGTGTAGAGAGTCGCTTGGGTTTCATCCATGGGTGGTTCCTTATTCTTCTTCTTGGGCCATTTCGATCAGCAGTTCTCCGTTGGCAACTTGATCGCCCTCGTCAACTTTGATGGCAGCAATTGCGCCATCTCGGGGCGCCACGATTTGATGCTCCATTTTCATTGCTTCGAGAATCATCAGCGTTTCACCCTGGGTGACATCAGCACCAATGCTGGTTTTGAGCGCGAGTACTTTGCCAGGCATTGGAGCGGTCAGGCCTCCACCCAGATCGCTGGCATCTTTTCTTGGGAACCTAGGTAGACAGTCCAAGGTGACATCCCCCTCAGGGCCATGAACCAGCAGTTCGTCATCCTGACGGTCAACGTTAAATTTGACCCGGCGAGCCCCAATGCGGCAGTCAACCAGCCCCTGTCCTGCTTCAAAAATTTCGACATTGAAGGTCTGACCCGAAATATCGAAACTGAGGGTCTGATCCCGCAGGGTGCGATATTCAAGATTTAAGACCTCCTCTCCAAACGACACGGCGAAGCGCTGGGGTGGCAAATGTGAGTTGCGCCAGCCCCTGGGAATACCTTTGAGCACCTTTGCAGCTTGCCCCCGCTTCGCCCTGAGCTCGACCGCCGAGGCGATGGCGGCTTGTCTGAGATAATCTTCCGAGGGTGTCTGGCTGCGATCAGGATTAACCCGTTCAATAAAGTCAGTGGTGGTGTCGCCGCTGATAAAGGCATCTGTGCGCAGAGTGGCGACCAGAAAATCGCGGTTGGTGGTGAGGCCTTGGATTCGGGTTGTCTCTAAAACTCGCGCTAAGCGCGTAATGGCCTCGTTTCGAGTCTTGGCGTGGACAATGACCTTAGCAATCATCGGATCAAACTGGGTACCAATAAGGCTGCCAGCCTCGATACCTGAGTCAAAGCGCGCCTTCGCGACGGTTGACGGTTGCCACGCCTTGACTGTTCCAGGTGAGGGCAGAAAGTTTTTAGAGGGGTTCTCCGCATAGAGTCGCGCCTCAATGGCATGACCCTCGATCTTTAAATCCTCTTGTGCAAAGGTTAATGCCTGTCCCTCAGCCACTCGAATTTGCTCCCGGACAAGATCAAGGCCCGTAATCTCCTCGGTAATCGGATGCTCAACTTGTAGGCGGGTATTGACCTCTAGGAAGAAAAACTCCTCGCCGGCCAGCAAGAACTCAACTGTGCCTGCCGAGTAATAGCCAATGGCTTTAGCCGCAGCAACCGCAGCCTCACCCATGGCTGCACGAATGCTGGGTGTTACCGCGGGGGATGGTGCCTCTTCGATGATTTTTTGGTGACGACGCTGGATCGAACACTCTCGCTCAAAGCAGTGCACAACGTTGCCATGCTGATCTCCAAGGACTTGAATCTCGACATGGCGGGATTGGTTGAGCCAGCGTTCGAGAAAGACCGTGTCGTCTCCAAAGGCAGAACCTGCTTCTCGCTTGGCAGAAGCAACCGCGGCTTCGAGCGCTTCCGGGGTTTCGACAACACGCATTCCGCGCCCGCCGCCGCCGGCTGATGCTTTTACCAAAACGGGATAGCCAATTTTAGCGCCGGCTGCTTCCAAGTCTTCATTTCCCGTGAGAGCGATGGCGTTCAAGGTGGGAACACCCGCCTTTTGCATCAAACTCTTAGCAGAAAGCTTATCCCCCATTTGATCGATTGCGTGGGTTGAGGGCCCGATAAAGGTAATGCCTTCTTTTGCGATGGCTTCAGCGAACGCCGTATTTTCGGATAAGAAGCCATAGCCGGGATGCAGTGCGTCCGCGCCGCTGATTTTGCAAGCTTCAAGAACTTTCTCGGTATCGAGGTAGGTTTCTCCGGGGGTCGTGCCCGTCAGGGCCACTGCCGAGTCGGCCTCGAGCACAAAAGGCGCGTTGGCATCGCTGTCAGAATAGATGGCGACAGTGGCGATGCCCATATCTTTAGCGGTTCGGATGATTCTCCGTGCAATCTCGCCTCGGTTTGCGATTAGAATTTTACGAATGGGGCTTACATTCTCCATGTGCCGAACTCCTTAGTGCCTTCAATCGTGTTGTTGTGACAAGCCGATAGGGTCATTCCAATGATGTCTCTTGTGTCTCTCGGATCGATCATCCCGTCATCAGAAACCCGTGACGTTGCGTAGAGCCCTTTGGAGCGTTCCTCTGCCCAATACTCGGCAACTTCTGCCCGAGCTGTGTCTGCGGCCTCGTCAAATTCGAGTCCCCGGCGCTCGGCGGAGGCTCTTCCGATAATACTCATTACCCCCGCCATTTGTTTGGGGCCCATAACAGCGATCTTGGCTGTTGGCCAAATAAACGTGAAACGGGTTCCAAATGCGCGACCACTCATCCCATAGTTGCCAGCGCCATAAGACGCGCCAACAATAACGCTGATGTGGGGTACCGTTGAATTCGAAACGGCATTGATCATTTTCGAGCCGTTTTTGGTGATCCCGCCTTGCTCAAAATCAGTGCCCACAATGTAGCCAGTGATGTTGTGAAGAAAGACCAGCGGCGTGTGGATTTGATTACAGAGTTGAATGAACTGCGCGGCTTTTTCAGCGGACTCAGAAAACAACGCACCGTTGTTGCCGAGGATGCCGACGGGATACCCATGAATGCGAGCCCATCCGCAGATGAGCGTGGGACCGTAAAGCGGTTTAAATTCTTCAAATTCTGATCCATCAGTAATGCGGTTAATCACCTCTCGAATGTCAAAGGGCGTTTTCAGATCTTTGGATACGAGACCCAGTAGGTCCTCGGGGTCTTCTTTCGGGTCTGCATAATCGGCTTCGGGTTCAGGGCCTAACTTTCTCCAATTCAGGTGAGAGACCACTTCTCTGCATATTCGAATACCATCGACCTCATCGTCTGCGAGGTAATCGCCCAGTCCCGAAATTGTGGTGTGCATGTCCGCGCCGCCCAAGCTTTCTTCATCGGCATCTTCTCCGGTTGCCATCTTGACCAAAGGTGGCCCGCCTAAAAAAACCTTTGACTGTTTTTTAATGAAAATATTGTAGTCGCTCATGCCGGGTTGGTAAGCGCCTCCTGCTGTGGAGGCCCCAAAGACAACGGATATCGTGGGAATCCTTAGCTTAGAGAGCTCGGTGATTTCATAAAATAGACGGCCGGATTCTGCGAAGTGTTCAATGCCTCGCCGGATTGCAGCCTCTGGATCTTCGGCGCTATCCCCCCGAAGATCTGCGCCCGCGGACTCGACGAGTTGGATATAAGGCAGCCGATTTTCTCGCGCGATCTCAAGCCCGCGCATCAGCTTCTTAGAATTGAATTGGTTAAAGGCGCCGGCCCTAACCGAAGGATCGTGGCCGAGAATCAAACATTCGATACCTGATACAACGCCGATGCCAACAATGAAGCCCGACCCAACCGAAACATCGGACCGCCAGCCAGCCAGTGGGCTGATTTCAAGAAAAGGCGCATCCTCGTCAAGCACCAAGGCAATACGCTCGCGGACAGGCATTTTGTTTCTTGATCTGAGCCGGTTCATGGCTTCTTCACCGCCCCCAGCCTCAACCTCGGCGTGCAGGTCCTCGAGCTGGGCCAGCATCGACATCATATCGGAGGTGTTCTGTTTGAATGAGTCTGATCGACGGTCAACTTTGCTCTCTAAGGCTGACATAAAGGCTCCTTTTCTAAATTGAATCCTGGTTGTGGTCTTTTTGAACGCTTTCGCGAAGAGATCTCAGCGAGATGACGCTGCAGGGTCTTAAAAGCTCCAACAACGAGACAAGTTTAGACAGTATCAAAATTATTGGGTGCCGGGATACATCTGAACAAAATTATTCTCCGGTGGTGACCCATTCAATGAAGACACGAATGCCCTTAAGTGCCCTTGGGGCCGTAGGATTGCAATGTAGTTCTGATGAGCTGTACTGTTCGGCTAACAGCGCTGAAGAATCAATCAGCGTCTTAAGGGAGTTCGTCGGGTTTGTTCAAGGACTTGGCCGGTCGACGGTTGTTGATGACGCAGCTCTGCCGGTGATCGATGGGCCTGTGATCCGTGTGTCAACCGGACTCAGGCTAAAAAACGTGGTTGAGCAATGATGGAGTGTAGAAGGCGTATGGCATATTGGCAAAACTGGTCGGGCAAGCTCAGTCAAAAGTTAGAGGCGGTGCACTTTGTTCGCAGCGTGGAGGATATTTCTGCGATCATTCGGGACCTGGCCCCAGGCGAGCGAGTGAGAGTTGCTGGTGCCGGACACAGTCATGCTCCGCTGGTGATAGGGGGCGAGCGGATCCTGGATCTCGGCGGTTTTTCAGGGGTGAAAAACACGGATGTCCATCACCAACGGGCAAGAATCAGCGCTGGAACACCGATTTACACCTTGGGCCAGGCGCTGCATAGCTCAGGATTGGCCCTTAGAAACCAAGGCGATATTGATCGTCAAAGTTTAGGGGGGGCTTGCGCAACAGGGACGCATGGGTCAGGACGCGCACTTCAGAATTTATCCGCGAATATTGAATCCGTGCAATTGATCGATGGTGAGGGATGCCTAAGGGAGCTCTCCAGAGACAGTCTTGGGGAGGATTTTGACGCGGTTAAAGTCGGGCTTGGGGCTTTCGGTGTGGTCACAGAGATCGAAATGAATTGTCGCGAGGCCTTCAAGCTGCGTGAGGTGAGTTTCCAGCGGACGGGGGATGAGTTGGTAGCGAATCTTCACCAAATGATGCAAACACACGAGCGATTTGAGTTTTTTTGGCAACCGAGACAAGACCAGGGATTGGTCAAGACCATGGCCGAGACGGATGATGCACCAGAATACCCGATCGCTAAAGAAGGCGAGCGATGCGGCTGGAACTATGAAGTTCTGCCGAACCATAGACCTCACCTTCACACTGAAATGGAGTACTCCGTCGCTGCGGCTGATGGTCCTGCTTGCTTTGCAGAAATTCGTGATTTGTTAATGAATACGTTTACAGAAGTGCAATGGCCTGTCGAATATCGCACCTTGGCCCGGGACGACGCCTGGCTTTCAAATGCTTACGAGCGGGAGACTGTGACGATCTCGGTACACCAGGACGTCAGAGTTAATGAGTCTGACTATTACGCCGCGTGTGAATCTATTTTCAAGGCATATCAAGGTCGACCTCATTGGGGCAAGGTGCACTATCTCGATGGCGAGAACTTGGCGAGTCTTTACCCTAAGTGGCGGGACTGGTGGAGACTAAGAGACCATCTTGATCCTCGAGGCATTTTTTTGAACGATTTCCTCGCTCGGGTCAGGCCTAAAAGGTAGCCCTCTCGTGGCAGGAGAGGATTGATTTTTGAAGCAATGACGGTTGGGTTAGGTCTGCCCAGCCCTTTGGTTAGGAGGCTCAACGGGTGAGTTATCGCACCGCACCAACGCCATCGACTCGCATGCCGAGCGGGATCCCTTTTATCATCGTCAACGATATTGCTGAGCGCTTTAGCTTTTATGGTATGCGTTCGATTCTTGTTGTTTTTATGACGCAGTATCTAATGACCAGCGGCGGTATTCTTGCCACCTTGTCCGTTGAAGAAGCGA
>CAJYBS010000142.1 GCA_913064795.1 uncultured Gammaproteobacteria bacterium | reverse complement strand
CACCATCGGGATCATATACCCGCTTGATGTTGCGCATCATGGCGCGCTCTGAATCGCTTTTCGTGAAAGGAAGATAATCTTTCTTCAAAAGCCCAACACCATGCTCTGCCGATACGCTGCCATTAAATGTTGCCACGACCTGCATAATTTGAAGCCCTAAGGGCTCGCAGGCTTTTATAAACCGCGCAACAGACCAATCCTCAGGCCGAAGAATATTGAGATGCACATTACCGTCGCCGATGTGGCCAAACCATATGATTTCAAAGGGTAAGGCAGCGATTTTGAGCGTGCTTTCTACCGCTTCTAAAAATTCTGGCGCTCGACTGATGCGTACCGACAGATCATGCTTGTAGGGCGTACGCGGCGTGATCGCCTCAGAAATACCCTCACGATACCGCCAGAGTGATTGGTTTTCCCGGTCGCTTTGGGCGATAACACCATCGCTCACCCAAGATTTTTCGGACAACTTCGCGTAGATATCTGCGGCATCACTGAGCCCAGCTTCGGCGCCCTTAATTTGCTCAAACTCGCACAACACGTAAAACGGTGCGTCGGACAGCGGAGCAGCCAACGATAAATGATTGCGGACCTGCATTAAGGCCTCTCGTGAAAAGAACTCAAATGCCGTTAAGTTCAGATGCCTTTGGCACTCTGCCAATACCGACAACGCAATTCGCATACTCGGCACAGCCAGCAGCATCACTCGCAATGGTTGGGGAGCCTCGGTCAGTTTCATCCAAGCGGCGGAGGTGAATCCTAAAATGCCCTCGGAACCAACAAAGAGATGGCGCTGATCAATCCCGGTCGCGTTTTTGACCAAGCCGTGATTGAGCGAGAGATGATCACCATTGCCGGTCACTACCTCCAATCCGGCCACCCATTCGCGGGTCAAGCCATAGCGCAAAACTTTGATCCCGCCGGCATTGGTCGCAATGTTGCCGCCGATATGACTCGAACCCGAAGACGCAAAATCAACGGGATAGTAATGTCCTTGATCCATCGCAAACTGCTGGAGTTGCTGAGTAATGACCCCGGGCTCGACAAGCACGAGTCGAGATGCCTCATCAAAATCTAACACCCGGTTCATCCGCTCAAACGAAACAACGACTTCACCACGGGCTGCTGTTGCACCCCCTGAAAGTCCGGTTCGACCACCCGAGGGCACCAATCCAATCTGTTCGGCTCGGGCAAAAGCCACCAACGCTTTCAATTGGGAGACTTCTTTCGGAAAAACGATCGCGGAGGGGTCTGGCGCAATGAACCTCGACCAGTCCTGCCCATAATGTGTACGATCGGCTTCAGAAACTAAAACCCCATCGGCATCAAAGATCTGCGCTAAGGACTGGCTTTGAAGATCTGACAGCACATTAGGCGCCTTCGGCGCGGTAGCGCTGGGCCATCGCCTCAAGATTGATAGGCTTAATTGATGACGCATGACCGGCGGTTCCAAACGCCTCATAACGGGCAATCACAATGTCTTTCATGGCCGCGGTCGAAGCAGCAAGATACTTTCTAGGATCGAATTCAGCAGGATTTTGTGCAAGGAAACGACGAATAGCGCCGGTCGAGGCCAATCTTAGATCGGTATCGATATTAATTTTACGAACACCATGACGGATGCCTTCTTGAATCTCACTCACAGGCACACCGTAGGTTTCTGGAATCTCGCCACCAAATTCGTTGATCACCGCTAGCCAGTCCTGGGGCACACTCGATGAACCATGCATAACGAGATGGGTGTTGGGGATTTTTTGATGAATTTGTTTGATTTGCTCAATAGCCAAAATATCCCCTGTCGGAGGCCGAGAAAATTTGTAGGCACCGTGACTGGTTCCGATTGCGATGGCCAGAGCATCGCACCCGGTTTGCTCGATGAAATCCGCGGCCTGTTCCGGATCTGTCAATAACTGATCCATCGATAAGGTGCCGCTCGCGCCCACCCCGTCTTCCTCCCCTGCCTCACCGGTTTCAAGCGAACCCAAACAACCGAGCTCACCCTCAACGGTCACCCCGCAGGCATGCGCCATCGCGACGGTCTGTTGGGTCACGGCAACGTTGTAGTCATAGCTTGCCGGGGTCTTCTGATCCTCTAAGAGCGATCCATCCATCATCACCGAGGAAAACCCCAGCTGGATAGACTGCTGACAGGCAGCAGGCGAGGCGCCGTGATCTTGGTGCATCACTACGGGAATCTCAGGAAACTCTTCGATCGCTGCTAAAATCAGGTGCCGCAAGAAATTACTTCCGGCATATTTTCTTGCCCCTGCAGAGGCTTGCACGATAACAGGTGCGTCGGTTTCACGAGCAGCCTCCATAATCGCCCGCATTTGCTCAAGATTGTTGACATTAAATGCCGGAACGCCGTAGTCGTGTTCCGCGGCGTGGTCTAACAGCTGTCTCATACTCACTAATGCCATAATGCGCTCCTTAAACTGGCTTCTAGATGTGCGGGTCCGACTCAACCCTTGCCTCGATTGCCGCAATCGCAGGCAGGGTTTTCCCTTCAATAAACTCTAAAAAGGCGCCACCCCCGGTTGAGATATAACCGATTTGATCTTCGACCCCAAAGGTCTCAATGGCGGCTAGCGTATCGCCGCCCCCTGCCAGGGAGAATCCTTCGCTATCCGCAATCGCTTGGGTCAGCACGCGGGTTCCAGAGGCAAACTGGGCAAACTCAAAAACCCCGACGGGGCCATTCCAAATGATCGTTTTAGCTTGGGCAATACGCGGCTGTATACCCTTCATGGTCTCAGGCCCAAGGTCAAGAATCATGTCTTGGCTGCCAATGTCTCCAACCCACTTCGTTTCAGCAGGCGCATCCGGTGCCAACCGCTGACTCACCACCACATCGATCACATCTGGAATCTGAACTTTCTTTGCGATTCTTCTGGCCGCCTCAACCAGGTCGGGCTCATAGAGCGATGCGCCAACATCGATTCCCCTTGCCGCTAAAAAAGTATTGGCAATACCACCGCCCACCACCAACGTGTCGACTTGATCGCTCAGAGACTCCAATACACTCAGTTTGCTCGATACTTTACTGCCTCCCACAATCGCAACCACTGGCGGTTTGGGACATCCAAGGGCCTGGGCTAATGCCTCCAGCTCGGCTTCTACCAATGGCCCAACACAGACCTTAGGCGCAAATTGGACAATACCCGCTGTCGAAGCCTGGGCGCGGTGCGCGGTGCCAAAGGCATCCATCACGAAGATGTCGCAGAGCCCCGCGAGCCGCCTCGACAAGGCTTCATCATTGTTTTTCTCGCCCGCATTAATCCGAACATTTTCGAACAATAAAATGTTGTCGCCCTCGCCGGAAACCCCAGAGAGATAATCATCGACCAGTGTGACCGTCTCGCCGAGCAATGCCTCGAGTGCCGCAGCCACGGGCGCCAAACTGACTTCCGGTTGATCTTTGATGGGCACCCCTTCTTTGGGGCGACCCAAATGGGACATGATTCTTAGTTTGCCGCCTTTCGCTCGGATGGCCCGCAAGGTTGGCAAAGCCGCCCGAATCCGAGCATCACTGGTAATCTGACCATCTTGAATCGGCACGTTAAGGTCTTGACGAACCAAAACGGTTTGACCACCGAGTTCAAAATCAGCGAGGGTCGGCAACCGCATATCAAAGAAGCTCTTTGACGCAGCGCTCAATGGCCTCTGCACTAAACCCGAAGTGCGCCAGTACATCAGCGCCGGGGGCAGATTCTCCGTACTCATTCAAACCTACAACACTACCTTCGAGACCGACCCATTTTCGCCAATAGTCACCATGACCGGCTTCCACCGCGACTCTCGCTCGAATTGATTCCGGTAGAACCGAAGCCTGATAGGCAAGCGACTGGGCACTAAAGACCTCTGCGGAAGGCATGGATACCAGTCGGGTGGGCACACCATTTTCTGACAACCTCACCGCCGCGACTCGAGCAATTTCAACTTCCGAACCTGTGGCCATAATAAGGGCCACGGGTGCAGTCTCCGGTTCAAAGAGTACATAAGCACCCTGGCAAATTTGAGACCGCTGGAGATCGCTTCGAGCCTGGTGCGCCAGAGTCTGTCTTGAAAAAACCAGCGCAGTCGGTCCTTCAGTGCGCTCAATGGCCGCCTGCCAAGCGCCTACTGTTTCAACCGCATCGCAAGGACGCCAGACATTCAGGCGCGGTGTAGTCCGTAGGTTGGTCAGTTGCTCGACGGGCTGATGAGTCGGACCGTCTTCGCCCTGTCCAATGCTGTCGTGGGTGTAGACGTGAATATTTTGTAACCCCATCAAAGCGGACATCCGAACAGCGTTGCGGGCGTACTCCATGAACATGAGGAATGTCCCGGTAAAGGGCCGGATTGCACCATGTAAAGCAAGACCGTTGGCAATGGCCGTCATCCCGAATTCACGCACCCCGTAGTAAATGTAATTGCCGTCTGGGTGCAGCGCGCCCACAGCCTGGGCTTCCGGCCAAATCGTATTATTTGAACCCGAGAGGTCTGCCGATCCACCCACCAACTCCGGTAACAGCGCGGAAAGCCGAGAGATGATTTCCCCCGACGCTTGGCGGCTGGCAAGGGCTTTGCCTGCGGTTTGGTACTCCTCCAGAAGCGCCGTTAAGGACGCTGACCAGCCTGCAGGCAGCGTATTGGATGTTCTTCGCGTAAATTCTGCAGCGAGCTCGGGGAAAGCTAATTCATACTCTTTGAACAACTGCTGCCATTGGTTTTCAGCATCGGCCCCCCGAACTTTACAATCCCACTCCGCGCTAAGTTCGGCGGGAATCTCGAAAGGGGGGTAAGGCCAGTTCAACGCTTCTCGGGTTTTTGCGATCTCCTCATCACCGAGGGGTGATCCGTGGCTGCCCGCGGTGCCGCCCTTGTTGGGTGAACCAAAGCCGATGGTGGTTTTGCAGCAAATCAATGTTGGTTGGTCCGGGTTGGCACGGGCACTCGCTAGGGCCGCTTGAACGGCTTCAGCACTATGGCCGTCAACCCCGGGAATAACCTGCCAGCCGTAGGCTTCGAAACGCCCGGGCGTATCGTCGGTAAACCATCCCGACACGGGCCCATCGATTGAAATACCATTGTCGTCATACAGGCAAATGAGTTTGCCAAGACCCAAGGTTCCTGCCAGCGAACAGGCTTCGTGAGAGACCCCTTCCATCAAACAGCCATCGCCGGCAAAGACGTAGGTGCAGTGATCAACGATGTCAAAGCTACGACCGTCTGCCGTCGTTCGATTAAAGGTACTGGCCAGCAACTTTTCAGCGAGGGCGAGGCCCACACCGTTTGCGAGGCCCTGACCCAGAGGGCCTGTGGTTGTCTCGACTCCAGGGGTGTAACCGCGTTCAGGATGGCCGGGGGCTTCTGAGGCCAGCTGCTTAAACGACCGGAGGTCCTCGATGCTGACGTCATAGCCGGTCAGATGGAGCAAACTATAAATCAACATTGAGCCATGACCGTTGGAGAGCACAAAGCGGTCTCGGTCCGGCCAATTTGGATTGGCGGGGTTATGCTTTAAGACCTCTCGCCAAAGGACCTCGGCCATATCCGCCATGCCCATCGGGGCTCCGGGGTGACCCGATTTTGCGGCTTGGACTGCGTCCATGGCTAGGGCGCGAATGGCGTTGGCGCGGTCTCGAGCTGTGCTCATGGGAGGCATCCTTTCTGAAAACCCTATTGTCGCTTAAGGTCATCCAATCAGCAATTCTTTAGCCCTTAACATCCAATTATTTTAGCCTTTACTCAAACCCAGAACTTCGAAAATGAATTACAGGGCCAAAGACCTTGAACGCTTTTCAAGGCCAAAACATAGTTTAAGGAACCA
>CAJYBS010000141.1 GCA_913064795.1 uncultured Gammaproteobacteria bacterium | reverse complement strand
GCTTAAGATGATGGCAAGCCAATACGCCCGAATCAGCTATCGGTGGCTCGTCGCGATACCTTTTTTCGGGCTCTCGACTCTCGCGATTGGACTCCCGCTGATCGTCATCTCGCTGATGGGCTTCGGCGACTTGGGTTCTCGAACCCTGGCAGTGCTCTGGGCCAAACTCAACAGCATTGTGCTCAGAATGCAGGTCACGGTTGAAGGCCGTGACAACATCAAACCACAACAGTCCTACGTCTTGGTAGCGAACCATGAGAGCGCGCTCGACATTCTCTTGATTTATGGTTATCTGCCCATCGAGCTCAAGTGGGTCATGAAAAAAGAGTTGCGAAGGGTTCCCATTATCGGCGGTGCCTGTGCCGCTATGGGCCATATTCTCATCGATCGATCAAACTCTACCCAGGCCGTCGAGAGCATTCAAAATGCGTCGGCTAAGCTGACTCAAGGCATGAGCGTTATGTTTTTCCCCGAAGGCACCCGCTCAAGCGACGGCCGTATCCTACCGTTTAAAAAGGGCGCGTTTCGTCTGGCTGTGGATTTGTCGATACCGGTTCTGCCGATCACCATCGAAGGTACACGCAATATGCTGCCGACCGGCACCCTTGACTGGCGACCGGGACGCGTCGCGCTTCGGATCCATCCGGCGCTGCAAACAGCCGAACTGACCAGCCGCAGTGTCGCCGAACTCTCAAACCGGGCAGAATCGATGATTCGACAACAGCCCGGCAATGAACACAACCTGTCCACAACTGACGAGGTGCTACCATCATGCGAGAAAATCACGTCCTAACAGCCTGGCGCGCCGGTGAACAGACCATTGGCGGTTGGCTTGGCATTGACTCGAGCTTCACCGCCGAGACCATGGCACAAGTCGGCTTCGACTGGCTCTGCTTGGATATGCAACACGGCATGCTGGATTACAATGACGTCAAACGCATGCTTCCAGCCATCTCGACAACAAAGACCATTCCCATCGTTCGCGTGCCTTGGAATGAGCCCTACGAAATTATGAAAGCCCTCGATGCCGGCGCTTACGGGGTCATCGTTCCCCTGGTGAACAATCGCGCTGAGGCCGAACAAGCGGTTGCAGCTTGCCGCTACCCGCCCGAAGGGATCCGATCTTTTGGACCCGCGCGCGCAAGCCTTTACGCAGGCCCTGGCTATTTGACCGAAGCCAATGCCCACATGGCCTGCATCGTTATGATCGAGACCAAAGAAGCCCTCGACAATCTTGACGAGATTCTTTCCACTCCCGGCGTTGATGCAGCCTACATCGGACCCGCCGATCTTGCCTTTGCCCTTGAGCTGACGCCAACCGGAGACAATGATCACCCCGTCCATGTCGCGGCGGTCACGCGCATCTATGAAGCCTGTCAGAAGCACCAGGTCGCAGCCGGGATCCATACCGGATCACTGCAGTACACCCAGCGTTATCTAGATCAGGGCTTTCAGATGGTCACCCTGGGTCAGGACAGTGCCTTTATGGCGCGCCTTGCGCGCAAAGAACTCAAAGCCGCCCGCAACCCCGAAGCGGGTCAATCGCCGAAGGAACCCGGGAAATTTTACTAGCCTTTCATTGAGCAAACACCTTATGGATCATGAATCCAACACTGAACCCACCGCAGAACTCTTAAGCGATGCCAACACCTGCTTTGTCTGCGGACCGAACAACCCCGAAGGCTTGCAATTGCAGTTCGAGCTGGTTGGGGATTACTGCTGCGCAACCTTTACGCCCCAGGCTCATCACTGCGGCTTTGCAGGGGTGACCCATGGAGGCATCATTTTTAGCGTGCTAGACGACGTCATGGCGAATTGGCTTTTTCTTCAAGGTCATCGCGCCGTGACCGCTAAATGCGACCTGAGATACAAATCACCCCTACCGACGGAAACAGAAGTTGAGGTTAAAAGCTGGTGCATTAAACGGCGCGGAAAAATGGCGGTAATCGGCTCCGAAATGCGACGTTCAGACGACGCAGTTTTAGTCGCCCAATGCGAAGCGACTTTCATGATCACTTCCCAGTGAATCAATCATTCCCATCTATTATGGCGGAGCTTCTACCTTGGACCCTCTAAGATCAACCTTGGATAGAAAATCAACTTTGAAGAAAGGTTGGCCATGAATCCTAAGTCCGCAAATGCCGATCAAGCTGAAGGAACTGTTCGGGCCGACAGGCTGTCTCAGCCCAATGCTCGCCTCATGGTAAGAATTGCAGCGTTGATCTACGACAGTTTTCTAGTGGTGGCGATTTGGATGCTGAGTAGTTTGCTCCTGGTTGCGACCACAGATCTTGGTGAGGCCATGACAGGGCCCCTTTATCAGGCATTCCTGTACCTCGAACTTCTGGCATTTTATGTCTATTTTTGGAGCTTTAAAGGCCAAACCTTGGGCATGCAAGTTTGGCGCTTGCAACTGATTAACGAATCCGGGGATCTTCTCAGTCGCCGAGACGCACTATTGCGTTTTCTCTCAGCGACACCCTCCATGGGCTGCTTCGGCATTGGTTTCCTTTGGATCTTAGTCAATCCAGAGCGCGCCGCGCTTCACGACCTTCTCTCAGGGACCCGGGTCATTCAACTACAAAAAACAGGTAAAACAAATTAAAGGACCCGCCGCAGCTGCCATCCCCCGATACCAGCGCACGCAAGGACGGGCAAGAGAATTGCCAGGATGGGAGACACACCATAAACCAAGCACACGGGCGCCAGTAGGTCCTGAACAAATTTAAACAAGACACCGACGACAAGACCACTGAAGATCCGCATTCCCACTGACGTTTCTCGCAAAGGGCCAAAGACCGCGGAGGCTGCTAAAACTAAAAGCCCAATCGCTACAAAAGGCTGAAAAACCTTCGCCCAAAATCCTAATCGAAACGCTTCACTATTGAGAGCCTGGGACTCTAACGTCGCAATTTTCTGGAATAAGGATTGAACAGACATCCTTTCAGGCTGCACCAGAAGCTCGCTTCCGAGGGACATGGGTGTCATTGCGGTCGTCCATCGCTTCGTCTTCCAAACCTCCGACTCGCTGCCCTGAGGAACAAAACGAGTTTCTATAACTTGCGTCATTTCCCAAAACCCGTCGCCCTGGGCCTCGATATAGCGCGCACCCTCTGCGGTTCGGCGTAACACCAAAGATTGCTGATCATCAAAAACCAACCATTCAAGTCCCGTGATCTGGTCGTTGTTCACGGCCTCGAGATACAAAAAAGCCTCGCCGTCTCGTGTCCAGACTCCGAACTCAGGGGCGATCGTTTCTGTTTGGGCCCTAGCCTGTTGTCGCCCTAGTCGCGCTTCCCGTTCCGCACTGGGCAGTAAAAATTCTCCCAACAACGTTCCGAGCAGCGCAAAGGCCAGCGCTGGCACCATGGCAAACCCCAATATTCGAAACACCGAAATGCCCGATGCCCGCATGATCAACAGTTCACTCCGAGCAGCCAACCCACCTAAACCGACCAATCCGCCAATCAAAACGCTGAAAGGGATGGTTTCATAGAAAAGTCGAGGGAGACTCAAGGCGACAAAGGTTAACGCCTCAAAAAATTGGTATTGATTGCGGAAGTCTTGGACCTCCTCTAGCACCGTAAAAACAGCAAGCAACCCAACCAATGCGAAAGAAGCCAACACAATTGCACTGAGCACTTCTAAACCCACATACCGCATCAGCTGAGTTGTCATGATCAGTTGTGCTCCCGTCCACCCAGGCTCGCCCAGCCCGCGCCGAGCCGGTTTGAACCAAAAGGTCTCGCTAAGATCAGCGATAGCAGCAGAAAACCCAGGTGTACCAAAAACAAACCCGGAATGACCGCCAACTGACCGGATTCAACCGCCGAGCGCGCACCCGAAAGCAGCACAAGATACAAAAAACACAGCACGATACCCGGCGCGATCCGCGCGAAGCGCCCCTCTCTAGGCTCTACACGCCCCAAAGGGATAGCCAGTAAAACGAGAATCGGAATCATCAAGATCAAACTAAAGCGCCACTGGATTTCCGCCCAAGCTTCCGCCGAATCCAAATCGATGAGCGCGACGAGGGATTGTTCCTTCACCGCAAGCCGGTTGATTTCGTAGCGATGGCGAGCAAGCCGCTGACCAAACTCCTTAAATTCGATGATTTGACGAGCGCCTTGAGATTTAGACAACTGGTAACGACTGCCGTTTCTCAAAACCAAGAATCGATTACCCGAAGCATCGACACGAGTCTCTCCCCCTTCGGCGACCATGGTAACAACGTCCGGATTCAGGCGCTCTTCATCCCGGTCACGCTCGGTAATAAAAATATTTTCAAGACGCTGATCTTCGGTCATCGATTGCACATAGGTGACACGCTCTCCTGAACTCAAGGCTTGGAATCGACCTGGAATGAGAAGATCAAATTCAGTCATCGATTTTTGATCCGCCCGCACCTGCTGAATACCTGCTTCCGCTGCCGGCCTGAGCCAAAATACAACGACCGCTGTGAGCGCCATGACAAACAAGCCTTGCACCATCGTCAGCCGAATGAGTCTCGATTCTCCAAATCCAGCACTCGAGAGCACCTGAATTTCGTGATCGACATAGAGTCGCCCGTGGGCGAGCATAATGGCGAGAAAAAAACTGATCGGTAAAATAAGCTCTAAAAACCCCGGCAGTCGATACAATAAAAGCCAACCCACCAACTCGCCACTCAAAGCGCCCGCAGCAGCATCTGAGAGATAGCGCGCTAATCGGGAACCCGCCGCAATCATGAAGACCACAAACGCGATGACTGCCATGGCTTGGAAGACTTCCCTAGAAAGATAACGAAATAGAATCATAAGTTTTAGATTGTGCGCGACTCACAATGAGTATAATCATTGTAGAATCTTTTTGTTCAAGCTTAGCTAAGGAAATCCCATGCAGTTATCCGTCAAACCCAGCACTCTGCCCTCAACCCAAACATCGTGCGTAGTCTTAGCCCTATTCGACGATCAAAGCTTGACCCGATTGGCAAAACAGATCGATCTCAAGAGCGAGCGGCAGTTATCGAAAATCCTCAAACGCAACGATTTTAAGGCAAAGGTCGGTGAAACATTCATCCTTCACGATCTCGACAAGACCCACATCGAACGCTGCCTCGTTTTGGGTCTCGGTGCCAAAGACAAGTTCGACCCAGATGCTTGCATCTCAGCCCTTACGGGCCTGGCAAGCGCAGCGCGGCAGTTGAACCTCAAAAAACTGACCGTTGATGTCGAGGGGCTCAAACCTAAGGGAAAGGACGAGTCCTGGCTCGCATCTAAGATCGCAGAATGTTTCTCGGATGTGTTTTATCAATACCTCACGATGAAGGGCGACCCAAAGAAACACACCGTGCCAATGCTTCAACGCATTGAACTCATGGGGACCGAAAAGCAGATCAAAGCGCTTCGTCGGGGCGTCAAACTTGGGCAAGCCCTGGCCATCGGGAAATCAGCCGCTAAAGATCTAGGTAATGCGCCGTCAAACGTCTGCACCCCAAATTATCTCGCCAAGCAGGGGCGCTCACTCGCGCGTCGCTATGACCGGATCACCACAACCGTACTCGATGAAAAACAAATGGAAAAACTGGGTATGGGGGCCTTCTTGTCCGTCAGCAAGGGCAGCGACAATCCAGGCAAAATGATCGTGATGGAATATAAGGGCGCCGCTCCAAGCGTCAAACCTCACGTTATTGTCGGCAAGGGCATTACCTTTGACAGTGGCGGCATCAGTCTCAAAGGCGGCGCCGGGATGTGGGAAATGATTTACGACATGTGCGGCGCGGCGACCGTCTTCGGGACCCTGCAGACCATTGCCGAAGTCGGTGCTAAGATGAACCCTGCAGCGG
>CAJYBS010000140.1 GCA_913064795.1 uncultured Gammaproteobacteria bacterium | reverse complement strand
TGAGACAATAAGAACGCAAAGACGTTTTAAGGTTTGATTGAAACAACAAGAACACAAAGACGTTTCGCGGTTTAATTGAGACAACAAGAACACAAAGATGTGCGAAGGAGAAGTATGGTGGGGTTAAGAAAAATTACGATGACAGGCGTAGCGTTGCTAGTAGCACTTTTGGCAGCGATGACAGCTCAAGCCGAAATGAAAATCGCATTCGTCGATGTCGACCGGGCAGTGGCGAGCTCGGAAGGCGCTCAGAAGCTGTTAAGACAGCTTCAAGACGAGTTTAGAACCGACGAAGACACCATCAAAAAAATCCAAACGCAAGCTGCTGAGTTGCTGCAAAAGATGCAGAAAGACAGCGAAGTAATGAGCGATGACGAAAAACGCCGCGTCCAGCAGGAAATCGAGTCGTTGAATAACGATTTTGTTTACCAGCGCCAAAAGCTGCAAAAGGAAGTGGCGGCCCGTCAAAATGAGTTGTTTGCAGGCACTGAAGATAAAGTGCGAAGGGCGATCGAAGATCTTGTTAAAGAAAATGACTTTGACATGATCCTGCCGAGAGCTGCCGCCTTGTACGTAGGTGATTTGTACGATGTGACACGGAAAGTGACCGAAAAATTGAACGCCATGGACCAACCGCAATAGGTTTCAAGCCTATATTTACTCAGTGGCCATCTCTCTAACAGAAATTTCCGAGCGCTTTGGTTTGGAGTTGGTAGGAGATGGCTCAACGCTGATCGACGGTATTGCTGCTTTAGATGAAGCAAAGCCCGGCGAATTAACCTTTTTGTTCAATCCTAAATACCGAGGGAAACTTCGGGAATCTGAAGCTTCAGCAGTTGTTGTCACTGCCGGGGATAAAGATGCACTGAGCGGTGCAGGGTTGATCGCAGAGCAACCCAGACTGGCCTGGGCAAAAATCGCAACCTTGTTTGATACCAGCGAGAATTGGCCAGAGATCCACCCCTCCGCTGTCATTGACCCTAGCGCGACCCTTGGCCAGCATCTTAAGATTGGTCCCAATGCGGTGATTCGAGCCCAGGCAACATTGGGGGATGGCGTTAGCATTGGTGCAGGGGTCGTTGTTGGTGAGCGGGTGGTCATCGGCCACAACACGCAAATTCATTCCAATGTCGTGCTGTATCATGCCGTTGAAATAGGTCGGGGTTGTATCATTCATGCGAATGCCGTCATTGGCGCCGATGGGTTTGGTTTCGAGTATGATCAAACGGCGCATCAACTGGTCAAAATCCCTCAAATCTTCTCAGTGCATGTTGATGATGATGTAGAAATTGGTGCAGGAACGACCATCGATCGAGGGGCACTCAGTCATACCCTGATTGGTGCCAGTGTTAAAATCGATAACCAAGTTCAAATTGGTCACGGCACGAAGATAGGCTCTGGAACGGTTATTTCAGGAGCAACGGCCATCGCGGGCAGCACGAAGATCGGCAACAATTGTATGATTGGTGGTGCTGTCGGCATTATTGATAACCTAGAAATTGCTGACCAGGTTGAAATCACGGCGATGAGCCTCGTCAGTCAATCGATTACAAAATCGGGTCGCTACAGCAGCGGCACAGGTCTGATGCCCGGACTTCAATGGAAACGAAATGTAGTGGTCTTTAAAAAGTTAGATGAGTTGTATCGACGCATCCGGAAACTTGAACACTAAAATTAAAGAAAAGCGCCTTATTTTGGGGTCAATGGTTATTTTTTAAGAGTGGAGACAGCAGTATGGAAACGACAGATATTTGGAAACTGCTGCCACACCGCTATCCTTTCTTGCTGGTGGACCGGGTTCTTGAAATCAAGAATGATGAGCACATTACCTGTTTGAAGAATGTCACAATTAATGAGCCAATGTTTACCGGTCACTTCCCTGATGCGCCTGTTTTCCCCGGCGTTATGATTGTCGAAGCGTTGGCTCAGGCGGCGGGTATCCTAGCTTTTCACTCAAGAGGGCGAACTTTAGACGATGGGTACATCTATTATTTAGCAGGTACAGATCGGACAAAATTTAAGAGCTCGGTCGTTCCCGGGGATCAAATTCGTCTCGAGGTCCGTATCCAAAATTTGAGAAAACACTGGATGAAAGCCGAGGGTAGAGCCTTTGTTGGTGACCGATTGGCATGCTCAACCTTATTGACCTGCGCCGAACAAAAAATGGTTTAGCGGTAAAAATGATTGCAGACGAACCTGTTCATTATGTAATGGTCGCGGGTGAACCGGCGGGAGACGCTCTAGGCGCCGCCTTAATCAAAGCAATCAAGCGCGAGCAGCCGAATGCGGTCTGCAGTGGAATTGGTGGTCCAAAGATGAAGGAAGCCGGCTTTGAGGCTTGGTTTGGCATTGAGGTGCTATCGGTCAATGGCTTTTTCGAGCCGCTTCTCAAGTTGCCTACATTGATTCGTCTGCTACTTTCTGTCCGCAAACGTGCGAAGACTCTCCCAACAGCAGCGTTTGTTGGGATCGATTTTAATTTCTTCAACTTGCTGTTGGCGCGTCAGATTAAAGCCCTTGGGATTCCCACGGTTCATTATGTATCGCCTACCGTTTGGGCCTGGCGGAGTGGCCGTATCCGATCGATCAAGGCCCGGGTTGATCTGATGCTCACGTTGTACCCTTTTGAGACAGAGATCTACAAGGCGCATGGTATTCCGGCCCGGTTCGTAGGTCACCCGAAGGCTCGTTCAATCGGGTTAGAAGGCCATGCAGACAGAGATCGCGCTGCTCGATCATCACTCGAATTAGAGGATACGGACCAGGTCGTGGCGCTTCTGCCGGGGAGTCGGCGTAGTGAGGTCGCGTCGATGATGCCCGCCTACCTCGAGACAGTTAAAGCGCTGTTAATTCGTCATCCAGCCTTAAGGTTCTTGATTCCTGCGGCAACGCCAGAACGGGGTCGTGAGATCAGCCGTGCGGTCGAGGCAGCTGGGCTGGGTCAGAATATTCGAGTGCATGACGGCGAACCATTGAAAATCATGGCAGCCAGCGATGTAGTGCTCGTCAATTCTGGCACCGCTACCCTTGAAGCAATGCTTCTCAGAAAACCCATGGTCATGGCTTATCGCTTGAGTCCACTGACCTATCAGATTGTTTCACGATTGGTCACGGTGTCGCGGTTTGCTCTGCCCAACATACTTTCACAGCGTCCATTGGTTCGTGAGTTTATCCAAAATGAGGTCACGGGTTTGAATCTCGCAAATGCACTTGAGCAACTTCTTAACGATCAAGAGGGGAAAGATTGGAAGGATGAATATCAGCGTTTGCATGAATTGCTTCAGGGTGATTTGACGGGCCAAGCTGCCCGGCCCATTATCGCCTTAGCTCAAGGTCAGACCGAGGCATGATGGGTTTGACCATTGCTGGTCTTGATGAAGTTGGACGAGGTCCGATTGCCGGGCCGGTGGTTGCTGCTGCAGTGGTGCTCAACCGTGCCGCGCCGATCGTGGGCCTGCGCGACTCTAAAGCACTGAGCGAACCCAAACGGCGGCAGTTCGATTTGCTGATTAGAGAACGCTCGACGACTTGGGCGCTGGGTCGGGCGGAAGTTGACGAAATTGATCGAATGAATATTCTCCAAGCCAGTTTGCTGGCGATGCAGCGAGCGTTTCAGCAGCTTCGGCCTGATATTGAGCTTGCGCTTGTCGACGGTAACCGATTGCCGGAACTGTCGTGTCCGGCAGAATTCTTGATTAAAGGTGATCAGCGGGTGGGCGCCATTCAGGCCGCGTCAATTCTCGCCAAAGTCGCCCGGGATGCTGAGATGTGTGCGCTTGATGAAACTTTTCCGGGCTATGGTTTCGCACAGCATAAAGGCTATCCCACTCAGGCCCACCTAAAAGCACTGTCTGATTATGGCTTGACGCCCCATCACCGTTTGAGCTTTGGTCCCTGCAAAGCCTTAGTGACTTAAATGAGAATTTGAAGGCGCGCTTGGGGCCGACTGGAATGTTCAGATGGGTGCTTTCAACGGTCGAGCGTAGCATCCTTATACTGACGCCATTTGGTTGATGCCCTTGGCGTCAGCCCGCATAATCAGGACGAGTCAGGCAGTGCTGAACAGCCTGAGCGTTTGAACAACAGCCTGAGCCAATCAATAAGAGCTTGAGCAATCGGAGACTACGAGGAATCAGTGATGGAATTATCGGACCAGTTAATTGTTGAGCAAATTCAGATCGGCCCCATGCAAAATTTTGCCTATCTGGTGGGTGACCGAGTTTCCCGGGAGGTGGTGGTAGTAGACCCTGCCTGGGATATTCAGGGATTGCTCGATCTTGTTAGTGAACGGGACTACAAATTGACGGGAGCGCTGTTGACGCATTATCACCCAGACCACTGTGGCGGTAGTTTTGGTCAAAATACAGTGGAGGGTGTGAGCCGATTGCTTGAGCACGTAAGTCTTCCGATTTACGCCAATGAACACGAAGCGCAAGGTGTTATCAAAGTCACCGGGGTCTCTGAGACCGATTTAAAAAAAGTGAGCTCTGGCGATAAGCTGAGCGTTGGTGATGTTGAAATCGAGTTTCTCCACACCCCAGGACACACGCCGGGCTCTCAGTGCTTTCGAGTAAAAAACACCCTCATTTCTGGGGATACACTGTTCATAGATGGTTGTGGACGGGTCGATTTACCCGGCTCTAACACGGAAGATATGTTCAGAAGCTTGCAGCAGCTTGCGAGTCTTCCCGACGATACTTTGTTGCTGCCTGGACATAATTACAGTGCGGTTCCCCATGCAACGATGGCGGAAACTAAACGAACGAATACCTATTTAAAAATAAAAGATCCCGAGACCTGGAAAATGATGATGGGAGGTTGAGCGATCTACCGGATGAGCGCTTGAGCGTGCCCCAGGGCATTGGCCTGTCCTCAATGTCTAGAAGGTAACGATTCCCAGAGTAGGGAACGTATCTGGCCCAAAATCAAGGCAGCAGGTTGAAGGCTGTGGTTGCACCACGCAGGCCAGAGCGGCTAGCCGACTAGGGGCGGTTGATTGAGTGGCTCGGGTGGAACTTGGCTCAAAACTCGGCGTGGCCAGGGGTTCTTGGAAAGGGAATGGCGTCACGGATATTTTCCATGCCGGTGATGTAATTCAACAGACGCTCAAAACCCAATCCAAATCCAGCATGAGGGACGGTCCCATAGCGTCTTAAATCCCTGTACCACCAAAGATCGTTGCGCATGGTTTCATCGGGCATCCTGGAGTCGAGCACGTCTAGTCGCTCCTCGCGTTGACTACCGCCAATGATCTCTCCGATGCCTGGCGCGAGGACGTCCATCGCCGCTACGGTTCGATCATCATCGTTGAGGCGCATGTAAAATGCCTTAATATCTTTGGGGTAATCAAACAAAACCACCGGCCTTCCAACATGATCTTCTGCCAGAAATCTTTCATGTTCGCTCTGAAGATCCTTACCCCAAGCAACAGGGAATTCAAAACTGCGCCCGGATTGCTCGAGAATTCTAACGGCTTCAGAATAGGTCATCCGTTCGAACGGTTGGGTGATCACAGTTTCAAGACGATCAAGGACGGTGCTGTCGACGCGATCGTTGAAAAAGGCGAGGTCGTCAGAGCATCGATTCATGACGGCATCTAAGCAATGTTTAAGCAAAGATTCAGCGAGGTTGGCGTTATCCTCGAGGTTCGCAAACGCGATTTCCGGTTCCACCATCCAAAATTCAGCGAGGTGACGTGAGGTATTAGAATTCTCGGCACGAAAAGTAGGGCCAAAGGTGTAAACCTTGCTCATCGCTAGGCAGTAAGCCTCCAAATTCAGTTGTCCAGATACTGTGAGGAAGGCTTCTTTTCCGAAGAAATCATCTTCATAGCCTGTTTTA
>CAJYBS010000139.1 GCA_913064795.1 uncultured Gammaproteobacteria bacterium | reverse complement strand
CAGAGCCTCTCGCCTTTGGTTGAGACGAGCGCAGATCAACAATGTGTCAAATATTCTAATAACAGCAATACGTGCTTCGCACCGGAAGGTGCTGAAAATCATGCGGGCTAACTCAGCGCGATGGCAACCCGTTAACGTCAAACAAGCGATCAACCTCGGACTGATGGGTCGCTTCAAAGGCTGCGTCCACTCGTTCCCGGGTCAGGTGGGGCGCGAACAGCCGCATAAATTCATACATATAACCGCGCAAAAAGGTCCCTCGACGGCATCCAATCATCGTCACAGAATGTTCAAAGAGATGATCAGCATCAATTGCGACCAAGTCACTATCCTGCACATCATCAAAGGCCATCTTTGCCATAATGCCAATTCCGAGGCCCAGTCTGACGTAGGTCTTAATGACATCCGCATCCGTCGCCGTAAAAACGACCCTGGGTTCTAGACCGGCTCGATTGAAAGCGTCATCGAGTTTGGAGCGGCCGGTAAAGCCAAAGACATAGGTCACCAGCCGATGCGCCGCAACCGCTTCCAATGTGACCGCCTCAAGTTCCGCCAGAGGATGGCCGCGCGGTACAACGATGCAACGGTTCCATCGATAGCATGGCAGCATCACTAGGTCGCCGAAGTGCTCGATCCCCTCCGTCGCGATCGCGAAATCGACCGAGCCTTCCGAGGCCATCTCCGCAATCTGGACTGGCGTCCCTTGGTGCATGTGCAATGCCACATCAGGATAATCTTCAATGAACTGATTAATCAGGTTTGGCAAAGCATATCGAGCCTGGGTGTGGGTCGTCGCGATACTGAGCTGGCCCTTCGTCTCGTCTTTAAATTCCTGGGCCACTCGCTTGATACTGTTCACCTGAGTCAGAATCTCGCCAGCCACAGCGATGACCTGCTCACCCGCGGGAGTAATCTGCGTTAGGTGCTTGCCGCTACGAACGAATATCTCGACTCCGAGTTCGTCCTCTAGTAGGCGAATTTGTTTACTGATGCCCGGCTGAGAAGTAAACAGGCTCTGAGCGGTGGCGGAGACATTCAGACCGTGACGAGAGACTTCCCAAATGTAACGCAGCTGTTGAAGCTTCATACCTTTTCACACTCCGGCACTTATAACCAAAAAAATGTCTTCTAGGAATTTTAATTGCCAAGAAGAATAACATGGTGCCAATCCCCGAGAAACCCTCGAACCATCCTCTGACAAAGTTCGCAATTGCCCTGATCTCGAAAGTTCGCAGCATCGCAATGCCGCGCTTCAACCCGATCGCACTTCATCTCAGTGGCTCAACAGTGAGGTCAAAACCCTGAAGCTAAAACCAGCCAGGCGACAAAACTCCTACCCGTCGATCAACGGGGGAATTCATCATCGTCTGGGATTCTTCACCCCGTGTGGTACGTGGCCAGAGACGACAACCCGGCTTGCCAAGTGACAATGCTCTGCCTGATCATCGAAAAAAATATCTGCACCATAGGCTTTTAAAAATTCAGTTTTATCCATCCCACCAAGAAAGAGCGACTCATCAAGTCGAATCCCCCAGCTCCGAAGCGTCTTGATCACCCGCTCGTGGGCAGGGGCAGAGCGCGCGGTCACAAGCGCGGTCTCCACAGGACACTCGGCCGGCGCATATTCGGCCTGAATTTGTTGTATACAGTTTAGAAAACCTGCAAATGGCCCCTTGGCGAGCGGGTCATCCGCTGAAGCCTGCTCCCGGGCTGAAAAAGCCGCCAGACCCTCGGCTTGGTAAATCCGCTCGGCTTCATCAGAAAAAATGACCGCATCCCCATCGAAAGCAAATTTAATCTTAGGGCCAACCGGACCCGGGGTGGATTTCTCAAGGACAGAGGCAGCGGCAAAACCGTTATCCAATGCATCCACAACATCAATCGGGTTCATTGACAAGAACAGGTGGCATCCGAAAGGACGCATGTAGCGATAAGGCGGTGAGCCCCCAGTAAACGCCGCTCTGCGGATATCAAGCCCATAATCCTGGATGGAATTGAAGACTCTGAGGCCCGTATCAGCAGAATTTCGCGACAACAGAATCACCTCAACCAGGACCCCTGAGTCCGAATTCAATCCCAGTAATTTCTCGATCAAAGAAAATGCAGCACCCGGCGCTAACACTTGTTTCTCTCGGGCGACTTGATAATCACGGTAAGCGTCGATGCCTTCACGTCGAAAAACCCGATCACTCTCTTTGAGATCAAAGAGCGCACTGCTCGCAATCGCGAGAACCAATTGTGGTTGAGCCGACATAAGACACGCCTTGCTGGTTTGTTCTGCAAGCTTGCAGACGCCAATAAAGCCTATATCCTTAGCGGATGACGAGCAAGAAGCCATCCCCGGGATCATTGACCCAAAAACCATCGAATTCAGTGGCGAAATTCCTTGAGCAAGCCGATCGCCACCCCATTGCAGTTGCATCAGACGAGCTGACGCACATCATGTTTGGAATGGATGCCACCGCCTCTCGAGAGCCCACATGGGATCACGCCAGCCACATCCAGCACGAAATGTTTAATGCGGTTGCCACCCATCGATCCCTGGCTGTTCAGCTGTGTTTTTATCGAGGCTTTCGAGAACTCAAAACCTCACAGTTTTGCCAGTCCGCCGATGAACTGAGTCGCTTAATGTCACAAGTTCGCTGCCAGGGCGGACATACTCAAATCTTGCGGTTGCTGAATCATGCCGCAAAAACTCACCGTCAAACCGGGCTTCGAGCCGTCATATTTGTGGGTGATGCAATCGAGGAGAAGGTCGATGACCTTTGCGCAAAAGCCGGTGAGCTAGGACTGAAGAACCTGCCCCTCTTTCTTTTTCAAGAAGGTCAAGATCCTGGGGTGACGCGGACCTTCAAAGCAATGGCCAAGCTTTCTGGGGGGGCCTTTGCACCCTTTGACCTCAACAGCTCCGGTCAACTTAAACGGTTATTAGCTGGCGTCGCTGCTTACGCTACCGGCGGACGTTCAGCGCTCAACGCCCTGGCCCAAAAGCAGACAGAATTAAAAGCCCTGCTTCAGCAATTGCCTCCGACATGATCCCTCGTATCGTTATCGGCACGATCTTAGCCATTGCTCTGTTTTGGCTGCTGCGAACATTGCTGCGCAAGCAGAGATTAAACCTGCGGCAATTTTTCGCGATCTATATCGGCCTGCTTCTGGTTGGCGCGCTCATCTTTCTGGGTTTAACTGGTCGACTGCATCCAATTGCTGCGGGTCTCGGAGTGGTTATGGCCGTAGTGTCTCGAATGTTGCCCATGGGCATGCGACTGTTTCAGGCGATGAATATTTGGCGCTCGATTAAAGCCGCGATGGGCGTTGCCAGCGCACAGGCAGGACCCAATGCTGGCGGCCAGAGTCAAATCAAGAGCCGTTACCTTGCCATGCGCTTAGATCACGACTCAGGCCAGATGGATGGAGAGATTCTCGAAGGATCACGCCAAGGACAGACCTTGTCGAGTCTCACCCTTGAGGAGCTTTTAGTCTTTAAAGAAAGCATCAGTGAGGACATCGATTCTCTCCAATTACTCGAGGCCTACTTGGAACGCGTCCACCCTGACTGGCAAAAAACCGATAACCCTCAGAAAACAGAGCCCGAAGGAATGACCGAGCCAGAAGCGCTCAAGCTAATGGGTCTTTTAGGCGCTTGCTCTAGAAACGAGGTTATCCAAGCTCATCGTCGATTGATGCAACAGCATCACCCAGACAGGGGCGGTTCAAACGAAATGGCAGCCCGCCTAAACGCAGCCAAGGAGATCCTACTGCGTGGACGCTAACCCGAATCGCCAATTGACCAAAAAGTTTCAAAGCCTCATTGAGGATCACTGGTTGATGCCGATTCGAAAGGCTAGAGGTGATCCTACCGACCAGTGGCACCAAAGCATGGGCAAAGCAGGTTTAAGGTGCCCAACTTGGCCGCCGCACCTGGGAGGGTTGGACTATACCCACGCTGATGCCACCACTTGGTGGGCGATGTGCGCTTCCAACGATTGTCCTTTTCCAGATCCCGTGGCCACGGAACTCATCGGACCGCTACTTCTACAAACGAACGACTCAACGCTGCATTTTGAGAGGCTCAGAAATATTGCCCTTGGCATCGATCGTTGGCAGGTCGTCCTACTGAGCGACCAGGATCTCGAAATAAGAACCATCAATACCGAAACCAACCCCAACAGAGTCCTTGTTATCGAAGCAAACGTCATGGGTCAGTCGACCTTTAGCCTCTGTCCACCCTGGCAGGGTCTCGATAAAAATCAGCCGCCGGGTCCGGAGATTTGCGAAGACCGGGAAGTTCTCGATCTTGACCTCCCTAAAGCCCTTGAGCGATTAGGTCGAGATCATCAACCGCTGACCGCAATCTGGCGTAATCGATCGCTACTCAAATCAATTGCATTGGAAACCAGCGCATCACAGTCTGAGTGGGCGGATCGTGAACTCGCTCTACTCAACATCGCACAATCTGCGCTGGAGACCCTCTGCCTACGCTTGAGCCAGACTGAGCGCACTCAAAAGTTGAATGTTGTCACCCTTCGTGCTCGAAAAATTCGTAGCGATGCTCAAGGCCTGCGACAACAATTAATGGGATACTATGCGCTCACGGAAGCGAGGCAACCCGGCGCTAACCAACCGGGCCCCTACAGCGCTCAACCTGGAGATGCGATGACCATGATTGAAGCCTTTCTCGAACCTGACTTTGTCTTCAACCTCATTACCGGAGCCACTGGGACGCAAGCCGCACAGACAGGCCCCAAGGTTGAACGAAGCAAGATAGGATTCGCAGCCCTTACAAACAATCAACCCAGCCAGCCAAACGACGTTTGAGCCAACCAAAATCAGAGACACCCATGAACCTTTCGAAAACCTACAGCCCAGTGGTCAGTCCTTTTAAGGGTGTCATTTTTGACTTAGATGGAACCCTTCTCAATACCCTGAGGTGTATCGGCTCGGCCTTTAATCAGGCGCTTAAGACTTTCAACTACCCTGAGCACCCGTTTGAAGATTACGCCGCGTTTATCGGTGATGGTGTCTTTAAATGTGCCGAACGCGCGCTACCCAGTGATGCAAGGTCACAGCCTGTCATCGACGCACTGGTAGCCTGTGAGCGAGAAATTTATGATGCAACCTGGCAGGACAACATCGAAATCTATGACGGAATACCCGCGCTACTCAGGACATTCAGGGAGGGTAATGTACCCACTGCGGTCCTGACCAATAAAGACCAATTGGCAGCCGACATTTGCCTTGAAATTTGTTTCCCGGAACACCGTTTTGAAGCCGTCATCGGCTACACCGGAGCCTATCCCCACAAACCCGACCCAGCTTGTGGAAATGTGCTGCTTGATCAACTTCAACTCGCGCCGAGGGATGTCATGATGTTGGGGGATACTTCCGTCGATATTCAAACGGCTCGCGCTTGCAAGCTGTTCGCTGTTGGTGTGTCATGGGGTTTTAGAACCCGTCACAGTCTTGAGCAGACAGGCTGTGATCTTTTGATTGATCATCCTTCTCAACTACTGCCTGCCATCCAATCAATGAGTACTAAGCCATGAGCATCGCTGATCACAATCTTGTTCCAGAAAACCTTGATGCCTTTTGGATGCCCTTTACCGGACAAAGGCAATATAAAGAAAACCCTCGATTCATCGTTTCGGCACGCGGCATGCATTACACCGACAGCCAAGGCCATGAAACCCTCGATTGCAGTGCTGGACTCTGGTGCGTCAATGCAGGGCACTACCGCGAACCGATTAATCAAGCGATTGCTGAGCAGCTTTCTAAATTGGATTTCGCGCACAATTTTGGCTCGGGTCATCCCATTGCCTTTCATTATGCGGAACGGCTAGTC
>CAJYBS010000138.1 GCA_913064795.1 uncultured Gammaproteobacteria bacterium | reverse complement strand
AAACAACAGCGCAGTAGCACGGTCCGTGGCGCACGGCGTCATGGCGCCCCAGAGCCTGGATCATGCGCGATGACATCCTCAGGATTGCGTGTTCAGGTCTGTGACGGTGATCGCCTTGGGGAGAAGCTTCTCCTAGAATCTCAAGCAGCCAATGCATCCTCTCAGCCTGCCTTCTTTCAAGATGTTGAAATCACTAAGCTGAAGGTAAACTTCGCGATTGATCAGCCGCCCTGCCGTCTCACCGCATATATCTACCTGTTCACCGTTTTAGGCTGGAGCTGTTGTGAGGGGCATCAGAAAATGCTGAGGTGAAAAATCTAGAGCCAACAGAGATATGGCGCTTACAACTCAGCTAGGGGAAGTTATGCAACAGCAAACGAGAGTTCGTTCAGGGGGCAAATTAGCCAACTTGTTTAAAAACAATGGTCTGGTTTCGGCGTTTACGCTGGCTGCGTTGCTGGTGCTTTCGGCCTGTGGGGGTGGTGGCAGCACGATCGTCGAGAACGATCTCTCTGATGCTGGGCCAGATGGCGTTGCACCGACTTTGGTCAGCGTCTCCATTAAAATGGCGAAAGACGCTAATGCGAAGCCCAATGGCGCAGTCAAACTTGGGCAAGCCGTACGAATAGATATTGAAGCGAGCGAAGCCTTGATGAAGCCTTCGATTACGATCGCAGGGGTGGCTGCTGATGAGATTGGAGGAAAAATCGGAGATTGGTACGCCATTCGTACTATGACTGATTTGGATATTGACGGAGAAGTCGCCTTTTCGATCTCGTATCAAGACATTTCGGGCGAAGCCGGTGAGATGGTGACCGAAACCACAGATGAAAGTGCGGTTCAATACTGCGCAGAAGGCTGCGCAACAGGCGGCGATGGTTCGTTGGCGGGTGACTGGCGTTTGGCCGGTGAAGGCGCGGCATCGGTAGGACCCTCTGCAGGGAGTGCTGAGTGGTGGTCATCAACAACTCAAAATGGCGGTGGCCCCAATGATCGGGCTTGTTGGTTTGACGATGTTTTCCAGTTCGGTGATGACGGAACCTTCCAAAATGTGATGGGTGGTGAGACTTGGGTTGAGGCGTGGCAAGGCGGAGCCGATGCTTGTGGCGTGCCTGTATCGCCCCATGATGGCGCGAGCACGGGAACCTACGCCTACGATGAAGATGCCGGGACATTGGTCATCAATGGTCGGGGCTCGCACTTAGGCTTAGCGATAGCGGTCAATGGCCAAGAACTTGCCAATTCTGGCGATGCGCCGGATTCAATTACCTACGATGTCCTCACCCTCGACGGCGATAACATGACTGTGACCCTCGAGACAGCGCCCGGGGTTTGGTGGACTTTCAATCTCAAGCGTCCGCCTAAGTCACCCGTGTTAGGGAAATGGAAATTAGCCGGAGAAGGCGCAGCGTCGGTTGGGCCGGTCGCCGAGAGCTCGGAATGGTGGGCATCGACTGCCGCCAATGGTGCTGGACCCGCTGAACGAGCCTGTTGGTTCGACGATGTTTATCAGTTCAACGCCGACGGTTCTTTTGAGAACGTTATGGGCGGTGAAACTTGGGTAGAAGGCTGGCAAGGCGGCGCAGACGCTTGCGGTGCCCCGGTTGCGCCACACGACGGTCTAGTCACTTCAATTTTCCAATACGACGAAGACGCGAGCACGCTTAAAATTTCAGGCAAAGGCGCGCACATTGGTTTGGCCAAAGCGGTCAATGGTGCTGAGCTTGCGGCACCGGGAGAGGCCCCAGAGGATGTGACCTACACGGTTACCACGCTTGATGGCGACAACATGACCGTAACGCTGGAAACCGCTGCAGGTGTTTGGTGGACATTTAGGTTGACCCGAACCTCTACTTCGCCCCTAGTTGGGAACTGGAAGTTGGCAGGAGATGGTGCTGCATCAGTAGGTCCTGCACCGGAAAGTGCCGAATGGTGGGCTTCAACAGCAGCCAATGGCGCGGGCCCGGATGAGCGAGCTTGCTGGTTCGATGATATTTATCACTTCAGCGGTTCAGGCGCGTTTAAGAATTTTATGGGTCTCGACACTTGGGTGGAAGCCTGGCAGGGCGGCGGTGATGCTTGCGGCGCACCTGTTTCTCCGCATGATGGCAGCTCAGTAGGCAGCTTTGTCTATGACGATGATGCAGGGACACTGGTTGTCTCGGGTCGTGGATCTCATTTGGGTCTCGCTAAAGCGACCAATGGTGCGGAGATTGCTGCGCCAGGGGACGCTCCGGATGACATCACCTACACCGTGACGACTTTGGACGGTGACAACATGACGGTGACCCTCGAAACCGGTCCGGGTGTATGGTGGACGTTTAGGCTTACGAGAGTCAAACAATCAGCGCTAGCTGGCAAATGGAAGCTAGCAGGCGAAGGCGCTGCATCCGTGGGACCCGTTGCAGAGAGTTCTGAATGGTGGGCCTCAACCTCCGCAAACGGCGCGGGGCCTAGTGATCGCGCATGCTGGTTTGATGATGTCTATAACTTCGACTCAGATGGTGCGTTTATGAACGACATGGGCGCAGAAACATGGGTGGAAGCATGGCAAGGTGGCGCCGATGCTTGTGCAACCCCTGTTTCCCCGCACGATGGTACAGCGGTGTCCGCCTTCGACTACAACGAGGACGCGGGAACGTTGACGATTCATGGACGCGGCGCGCATTTGGGTCTGGCTAAGGCGGTCAATGGTGCAGAGCTTGCGGCATCAGGGGACGCGCCTGAGACCGTGACCTATCAGGTTGCAACCTTAGATGGGGACAACATGACAGTCACCCTCGAGACAGCGGCGGGTGTTTGGTGGACCTTCCGTTTACAACGGGTCTCCAATTCTCCTTTTGCGGGCAACTGGAAGCTGGCCGGAGATGGCGCGGCATCGGTGGGTCCAGTAGCCGATAGCGCAGAGTGGTGGGCATCAACTGCGGCTAACGGTGCCGGTCCGGACGAGCGAGGCTGCTGGTTCGATGACGTCTACCACTTTGGCGCCGATGGCGGATTTAAGAATTTCATGGGCATGGAGACTTGGGTTGAAGCATGGCAAGGTGGTGGCGATGCGTGCGCTGCCCCTGTTTCGCCGCATGATGGAACTTCGATGGGAGCGTTCAGTTACGACGAAGTTGCAGGGACACTAATGATTGACGGTCGGGGATCCCACCTCGGTCTTGCCAAAGCGGTCAATGGTCAGGAGTTGGCGGCTCCGGGTGATACGCCTGATGATGTTACTTACTCCATCTCGACCTTAGACAGTGGCCTTGTCACCGTGACCCTTGAGACTGCTGCAGGTGTTTGGTGGACTTTCCGACTCATGAAAGAGTAACGACTAGAACACTGAGTTTAAAAAGGCCGTGCTTTTAGCACGGCTTTTTTTTATCTATTGTCTCTTGGTTTAACGAGATCAGCCCTACCGATTGTTACAGTAGTATTGTAAAAAGGGACCGAGGTGAGTGAAGGTGGCGTCTTTAGATCGCTGCCGCATTTTCTGAGTCGCACCCAAAGCTCAGGGTTTCATCGGGCAATACCGCGCTAAAAAGTCCTCATGGTTGTGAAGTTGACCAACGAGGTGGGTCACTTTGTTCTCTTGATGGGCAAGAAACTGGGCCAATTCTTCCTCATCCATCATGTCGACAATCGGATGATAGCTTCGGGGTTTAAGGCCCTGCCCGAGCATGACTTGGGTCCAGCTGTTCTCACCAAAGACATCGCCCTCAGCCTGGAAAACACGCCCGGTCTCTTTGAATAGATCAAGTCGGTGCTTGAGGGATTCGGGAATACGCATGGTTTGGCAGCGTTTCCAGAACTCAGTATCTGTCCGTTCAGTCAGGTGATAGTGCATGATGATGAAATCGCGAATGAAGTGATATTCTTGATTCATTTGCGCGTTGAACTCGTCTTGATCCGCTTGAGTGACACCGCCATAAGGAAACATTTGCATCAAGCGAATAATGCCCCGCTGAATGAGGTGAATACTTGTGGACTCCAGGGGCTCCAAAAACCCTGCAGCTAGGCCCAAGGCAATACAGTTGTTTTTCCACTGCGCGGATCTCTGTCCGGTTTGAAATGGTATGACCCGTGGCTCGATTAAAACATCACCAGATACATTGCTTAAAAGGGTGTGCGTTGCTTCATCGTCGCTTGCATGCTGGCTAGAAAAAACAAGGCCATTACCGGTTCGAGATTGTAGCGGGATGCGCCATTGCCAACCAAAGTCTCGCGCAATGGAGCGGGTGTAGGGTATTGGCGGTTCGGTCGATGAGGTCTGGACCGCCACGGCTCTGTCGCAGGGTAACCACTGAGACCAATCCTCGAAGGGTGAATGCAATGTTTTGTCGATAAGTAAACCCGTGAAGCCGCTGCAATCAATAAAGAGATCCCCCGAGATACTTTGACCCGAGGCCAGCTGAACAGACTCGATATCCCCGCTCAGGGCTTGCTTGACCGCTTCGACTTTGCCCTCTACGCGGTGCACACCGTTTTGTTCTGCCAAGATTCGAAGGTATTTGGCATAGCGAGCGGCATCGATGTGGTAGGCATAGTTGAGCGCCTGTGGTTTTGGAAAACCAAATTTTCCGGCCTTTGCCGCGACCAATTCAGGAGAATAGTCGCCGTATGCTTTCGAAATTTGAAGTTGCTGTCCTTTGAGCCAGAAGTGTTGAAACCCTGCAGCCCAGCAGGATTGACCCGTATAGCCGAAAGCGTGAATGTAGGAATCGTTTTGAAGTCGCCAGTTTTCAAAACAGATGCCGAGTTTGATGCTGCCGTGAACCTCTGCTAAGAAATCGGCCTCATCAATTTTTAGCAACTGATGGAGCGCAAAAAAAGTGGGTATTGTGGCCTCACCCACTCCAATGGTTCCGATTTCGTCAGACTCAATCAGTGTGACATTAAGATTTTTACCAATGAGGGCGGCAATGGATGCAGCGGCCATCCATCCCGCAGTACCACCGCCCACAATGACAACGTTTCTAATTGCATTCGTAGTCACAATACTTTTACTCATCTCGTTAATTTAACTGATCTTTTAGCATCTCTTTTAGGCGTTGTGCCGTCCCGGGATCGATGGGATCAAGCATGCCTCTAGCCGCCTCTGGAATATGCGCAGTCGAGTCCGTATTAAAGTCAAAGACATAGTGATTCAAAAGGCCCCTCCAAATTTCTCGTTGATGCTCGGGTAGGTCCCTGAGCCCGAGCAGAGCATGTTGCAATACATTGAGCGGAGAACCGAGGAATTGTGACGATGAGCGCCACCAAAAATTGACCAAAACGTTGAGTGCTCCGGTCGCCTCAATGTGGTGCCACCACATACTTGGGATAATGATTGCATCGCCTGGCTCGAGATCAGCGACCATAGCGTGCTCAAGAGCTGTATGGAATTTTGGGAATGCCTCCCAATCGGGCTGACTAAAATCAACCAGGCTGATGGGTTGGCCTGCAGGCGTAAAGTCTAGAGGGCCCACGTAGAGATTGTTAATCTGCTCTGGGGGAAACAACGTGACTCTGCGGTGCCCAGAAATGACGCACGCTAAGTTCGAAGGAAAATCAAAGTGTGCTGCAATACGACTCTGGTTTCCGATCCAGATGCTCGCAATAGGTTCCTTGTCAGGCAGTAACAAAGGATTATCCTCGGAAAATCCGGGTAGCCAATGGCCTAGATGTGTCGAGCCGATGTAGAGTCCAGGTGGCGGAGTCTCTGCGTTAAAGGTCATTAATTGATCCAGGGCACGGGTCAATGTTGTTCTGACCTGCTCAAAGTTAAAGCCAGTGATGCTGTCGTTGTAAAAAATTCGGCCTCCACACTCTGGGGGTGTAATCAGCGCGGTCAAGCGGTGACTTTGATCAAACTGGCAGATATAGTCGATGAGAGACTCCGGCAT
>CAJYBS010000137.1 GCA_913064795.1 uncultured Gammaproteobacteria bacterium | reverse complement strand
TCACCGGTCTCGGTTTCTGCATTGTTCACACGAATAACAATTCGTGCTGCATCCACGGTTTCCACCACGCCGCCGCGCAGAGCGACCACGCAGACTCCGGAATCTCTTGCCACAGCTCGCTCAAGCCCAGTACCCACCAAGGGCTTTTCGGAAACCAATGTAGGTACCGCTTGGCGCTGCATGTTTGAGCCCATGAGTGCTCGGTTAGCGTCGTCGTGCTCCAAAAACGGAATGAGCGCTGCCGCAACAGAAACGACCTGCTTGGGAGAAACGTCCATGAAATTTACATGGTCACGGGACATTTTGCTGAATTCGCCTTGATGACGAACGTCGACTAAGTCCTCACTGAGCTGGCCTTTCGCGTTGACCTGGGCGCTAGCCTGAGCAATCACAAAATCCGCCTCTACAATCGCTGAGAGGTACTCAATGTCATCGGTCACTTTGCCATCGACAACCCGACGATAAGGGCTTTCTAGGAAACCGTAGTGATTGGTGCGGGCGTAGGTTGCGAGCGAATTAATGAGACCAATGTTCGGCCCTTCCGGAGTTTCAATTGGGCAAACTCGTCCATAATGGGTGGCGTGTACATCACGAACTTCAAAGCCAGCGCGTTCTCGGGTCAGACCACCCGGTCCGAGTGCTGATACCCGCCGCTTATGAGTGACTTCCGAAAGCGGGTTGTTCTGATCCATAAACTGAGATAACTGCGCCGAACCGAAAAACTCCTTCACAGCGGCTGCTACAGGCTTGGCGTTAATCAGGTCTTGAGGCATTAACCCTTCAGACTCGGCAAGACTTAGACGCTCTTTGACCGCTCGCTCAACCCGAATCAAACCCAAACGGAAAGCGTTTTCAGCCATCTCCCCAACGGATCGAACGCGTCGATTGCCAAGATGGTCGATATCGTCGACCACGTCGAATCCATTTCGAATATTAATGAGGCATTTGAGGACCGAGAGCACGTCGTCATTATCGAGGGTTCCAAGCCCGCCTTCTTCTTCCCTGCCCAACCGACGATTGAACTTCATCCTCCCAACAGCGGTCAGATCATAGCGGTCCGCCGAGAAAAACAGGTTATTAAACAGGTTTTCTGCCGCTTCCTTTGTGGGCGGCTCACCCGGACGCATCATCCGATAGATTTCGACCAATGCCTCAAGCCGATTACTGCAGGGGTCTGCATCGAGGGTGTCTGCCATGAATGGGCCATGATCTAGATCGTTGGTGTAGATCGTTTGAAAAGCTTTCACGTCAATTTCGCGGAGCTGCTCAAGAATTTCCTCTGTGATGACGGCGTTACATGGAACAACCACTTCACCAGTTTCTTCATCAACAATATTCTTGGCGAGTCGGTGACCACAAACATACTCTGCAGGCACTGCCAGTTGCGTTAAATTGAGCTTTTCCATTTCACGAATGTGACGGGCGGTAATCCGAGTCCCCTCGGCGACCAACACATTACCTTTTGTATCGGTAATGTCGAACTGGGCCGTTTCCCCTCGAAGACGGTTCGCAATCAAACTCAACGTGATCCCGTCTTCCGTCATCTGGAAATCATCATTATCAAAGAACAGATCAAGAATTTCTTCGGCTTCAAGCCCTAGAGCTCTCAACAGGATGGTTGCGGGGAGCTTTCTGCGGCGATCGATTCGAACGTACACTAAATCTTTGGGATCGAATTCAAAATCTAGCCAGGATCCCCGCATTGGGATCACTCGTGCAGAATACAAAAGCTTGCCGGAGGAATGGGTCTTACCTTTGTCATGATCAAAAAAGACGCCAGGTGAACGATGTAACTGAGATACAACAACGCGCTCGATACCATTGATCACAAAGGTGCCATTTTCGGTCATGAGCGGCATCTCACCCATGTACACTTCTTGCTCTTTAATATCTTTAATGGCTTTGTTCGAAGAATCCTTATCGTAAATGATTAAACGAACTTTAACCCGCAGGGGCACTGCGTAGGTGACGCTACGGGATTGACATTCCTTAACGTCAAAAACCGGCCGCCCTAATCGATAACCTACGTACTCGAGCGCCGCGTTACCGGAATAAGAAACAATAGGGAACACTGAACGACATGCAGCGTGCAGCCCTGACTCTAATCGATCTTCCTGGTTTCCTTCCTCTTGAAGGAACTTCTTGTAGGAGTCGACTTGAATACCAAGCAGGTATGGAATGTCCATTACCGTTGGCAGTTTTCCAAAGTCTTTCCTAATACGTTTTTTTTCTGTATACGAATAGGCCATTCTCGCCTCCAGGTTTAATTAGGGTCTCAACCAATTACACTTCTTGGACAACGCAGAACACCGAGCAGTGCCCGGTGTTTTGCGATTGTTTGCCCAATTCCAAAGAATTGTCTTACTTCAACTCAACGGTGGCGCCCGCCTCCTCGAGTTGATTCTTAAGATCTTCGGCTTCGTCTTTCGTAGCGCCCTCTTTAACAGTTGCTGGCGCCGAATCGACCATATCCTTGGCTTCTTTCATACCATGACCGGTGTTCGCTTGATCCACTTTGATGGCCTTCGCTTTCTACTCACCGGCTGATACCAAGCCTACTTCGAACTCGTCTTTTTCAGCCGCAGCGCCAGCATCACCAGCGACTGCAGCCGGGGCGGCCGCGACGGCTGCTGCTGCAGAAACGCCAAACTTCTCTTCCATTGCCTCAACCAGCGCGACAACATCCATCACGCTCATTTCAGCGATTGCATCTAAAATTTCTTCTTTTGATAATGACATAGGTCCTATCTCCGTTTTATCGTTTAATTCAGGCGGCTTGTTTCTGATCTTTCACCGCGGCAACAACTCGAGTAACTCGACCAGGAATATCATTCATGGTACGTACCAACTTAGTCACCGGTGCTTGCATCACAGCCATCAGCAGTGACAAAGCTTCGTCTCGAGTCGGCAACTTCGCCAAAGCATCGATTTGGTCGGCAGCCAGAAGCTCACCGCCCACGCTCAATGCTTTAATCTCGAAAGCGTCGTTCTCCTTTGCAAAATCTTTGAACACTCGCGCTGAGGCACCTGGATCATCCAGGGCAAAGGCGAGTACACAAGGACCCAGCAAGGCTTCATTCATGCACTCGAATTCGGTTCCCTCAAAGGCACGTTTGGCCAGAGTGTTACGAATTACGCGAACCTGAACACCCGCAGTTCTCGCAGTCGCTCTCAGGGATGTCATCGCATCAACGCTAACGCCCCTGTAGTCTGCCATCACCGCCGATAACGCAACTTTTGCAGTCTCATTGACCTCAGCTACGATCGCCTGCTTTTCTTTAAGTCCAATCGGCACTTTTTGTACTCCTTGACTTGTTAAAGTTCCCCTCAGCTTGCACCTTTCGGGGGTCTACGGAGACAGGATTCATAGCGATGAATCACCCTCTACCGTCTGCGTAGGCTTGCGCGTTCCAACTTAACCGGCGAATTGCCGGACCTACGGTCTTTGACGAGCGATGGTTTAACACCAGCCACTCCAAAGAATTAAATTTTTGGGACTAAGCCTCTAAGGAAGCCTGATCGATGGAAATACCTGCACCCATGGTCGTTGAGAGCGTTACCTTCTTCACATAGACACCCTTGGCGGACGCTGGCTTTACCTTTTTCAAATCAAGCAGCAGTGCTTCAATATTTTGCTTGATAGCATCAGGCTCAAAACCGACCTGCCCTACACCACCATGGACAATGCCGTTTTTATCTGTGCGGTAGCGAACCTGGCCCGCCTTTGCATTTTTGACCGCCTCAGCCACATCCTGGGTCACCGTGCCAAGACGAGGGTTCGGCATCAATCCGCGAGGGCCAAGAATCTGACCCAACTGCCCAACGATACGCATCGTATCTGGCGTCGCTATCACGACGTCAAAATCAAGATTTCCCGCTTTCACATCCGCCGCAAGATCATCCATTCCAACGACATCGGCACCAGCTTCTGAAGCTTCAGCGGCCTTATCGCCCTGGGCAAACACAGCCACTCTAACGGTTTTACCCGTCCCATTAGGTAGGACTGTTGCGCCTCGAACCACTTGGTCCGATTTTCGTGGATCAACACCTAGGTTAATGCTGACATCGATCGATTCTTTAAATTTCACCGAAGATAATTCATTTAAAATGGTCACGGCTTCGGTCACTGGATAAATCTTAGCCGGATCAACTTTTTCTCTAAATGCGCGAACTCTTTTGCTTAACTTAGCCATTTACACACCCTCCACTTCGATACCAGCGCTTCGAGCACTGCCGGCGATTGTTCGAACGGCAGCATCCATGTCTTTTGCCGTGAGATCAGCCATTTTTGTGGTTGCGATTTCTTCGAGCTGAGCGCGGTTAACCTTGCCCACTTTTTTTACATGGGGCTCAGGGCTGCCGCTGGCAATACCTGCTGCTTTTTTCAGTAAAATGGATGCTGGCGGCGTTTTCCTTATGAAGGTAAAACTCTTGTCGCTATACACCGTAATCACCACCGGAATTGGCATACCCGCCTCAATGCTTTGGGTCTCCGCATTGAAGGCTTTACAAAACTCCATGATGTTAACGCCTCTTTGGCCTAATGCAGGGCCAACAGGGGGGCTAGGATTCGCTTGTCCTGCAGGGACCTGCAGCTTGATATACGCTTCTATCTTCTTTGCCATGGTTCATCTCCTGTGGGTTCAATCCCTAGCTCAGTACGCACTGTCTAGGTCCCCATAAATAATCGCGAGACGGCAATCGCGCGATTAAGTTCATGATCTTTGATTAGCCTTTTTCAACCTGACCAAAGTCGAGCTCGACCGGAGTTGACCGGCCAAAAATAGTCACCGCAACGTGCAGTCTGTTCTTGTCGTAATTCACTTCCTCAACCACCCCATTAAAATCATTGAAAGGGCCATCGACGACTCGAACCAACTCACCAGGTTCAAACACGATCTTGGGTGTAATCTTTTCGCTACCGACCTGAACTCGCTGCAAAATTGCATCGGCTTCAGCATTCGAAATCGGCGCTGGCTGATCCGCCTTACCGCCAATAAAACCCATGACTCTGGGGGTCTCTTTGACGAGATGCCATGTGCTTTCATCAAGCTCCATTTCGACCAGCACATAACCGGGGAAAAACTTACGCTCACTTCTGCGCTTTTTACCGGCTTTCATTTCTACCACTTCTTCTGCCGGGACCAACACTTCTCCGAATTTATCTTCTAGCCCTGACAGCTCAATTCGTTCATGAAGCGCGCGCATAACTTGCTTTTCAAAGCCAGAAAAAGCGTGGACTACGTACCATCGTTTACTCAAAACATCACCTTTCTACTTCGGTCGAAGTCTATGTCAGCCGATCAGCCCGTTGACGGACCAGCTGAGCACCGAATCCATCCCCCATAAAATCAAACCAACGAAAATCACCATCACAACAACAATGAGCGTGGTCTGAGTTGTTTCTTGTCGAGTTGGCCAGACAACTTTCCTTATCTCTACTCGCGCTTCTTTCGCAAGCTCCCAGGTGGCTTGACCCTGGCGGGTCGTCAGGATGATCGCAACTGCCACCCCTGCAACCACGACCCCTGCTAAGACTCTGTAAAGTAGGGTCAGCGCGGCGTATTCCGCGTTCGCATAAATTCCGACAGCGAGCACGGACAGCGCCAAAACCCATTTTACGGGGTCCAATTTTCCTGCGTTCTCTGACACTGCGTTCACGATAACCTCTAAAAGATTGGGGGTTCGAGCAACCTCAACCCAGCAAAAGCTTGGCAGGCCAGGAGGGAATCGAACCCCCAACCTGCGGTTTTGGAGACCGCTGCTCTGCCAATTGAGCTACTGGCCTAACTGCTTGCACAAACCCATGCGAGTTGCTGCCTAAAACCTCAGCTCAGCTTAACCCTTAATTTTGGTTACGACGCCAGCACCCACCGTTCGGCCACCCTCTCGGATCG
>CAJYBS010000136.1 GCA_913064795.1 uncultured Gammaproteobacteria bacterium | reverse complement strand
CGCATGCCGAAAACAATCCGGGACCAAGGCAAACACGGTCCACCAGTTACCAGGCGTACCCGTCGCGGTTCCAGGTTGAGCGATGGGGTCTACGCCAACACCAAATACCGCATCATAGACTTGGCAAATATCCTCTGCTGCCGCTCCTCGACCCACTTGACTCAGTCTGGGCATAACCCCTCCTTTTTTTATCCGATTAAATTACACTCACCTCTGATCATAACGGGAATTCAAAGGTTTTGACTCACTTCATAAAAGGAACTGTAACCCCGCAATTCGAACCCTTGCGAACCGCCTTTCTCGAACTTTGGCAGCGCTATGAGGTCGGCGCGAGTTTGTGTGTTTACTTGGAAGGCGAGAAAGTGGTTGATCTGTGGGGTGGTTGGCAAGACTTGGGCCGCACAAAACCGTGGAACTCCGATACGCTGGTAAACGTCTACTCAACCACCAAAGGCCTTGCCGCCCTCGCTCTGGGCCATCTCCACGCTACCGGTGCATTCACCTATACGGATCCTGTGAGCCTGTACTGGCCAGAGTTTGCCCAAAAAGGTAAAGCCAACATCAGTATTGGGATGCTGCTGTCTCATCAAGCTGGGCTCTCTGGCTTTTCTGAGCCGCTGGTCATTTCAGACCTCTATGACACCCAGAAACTCACAACCTTGCTGGCCAGCGCAGCGCCCAGCTGGATACCAGGAACACAATCTGGCTATCACGTCGTAACCTGGGGATTTCTAGCGGGCGAAATCCTTCGGCGGATCTCCGGAAAAACCGTAGGCCGGTATCTCTTGGAAGAAATCACTCAACCGCTTGGCGCGGATTGCCATCTTGGGCTGAACCTATCTGATTTAGATCGCTGTGCTGACTTGATCGGCCCCAAGCACGCCTCTGTCCACAACGAGACGTTTGTGGACAGACCAAGTCCTTTAAACTCAACAGAAATGGAGCCTGCCCGAACCCTAAAGCGTCGAGCCCAGCAGAATCCGATCATTCGACCTTTTAAGGACGCATGCGCTCACGCTGGGCGACTGGCCGAAATTCCGGCCTCAAATGGCCACGCCACCGCCGAAGGGCTGGCCCGGTTGTACAGCCACGCGCTTCAAACAACGCGCACAAAGATGGGCGGTTTTGGCCTTAATCAAGCCTGCAAGAGGGCGGTCAGTGGCCAGACCGACCTCATTCTTGAGCAAACCATTGAGCGAAGTCAGGGCGGGTTTATCCTTAATCCCAACGCCGGATTTGGGCCCTCACCTGAAGCTTTCGGTCACAACGGGGCGGGGGGATCATCCGCCTTTGCAGACCCTAAAAGAGAGGTCGCCTTTGCTTACGTGATGAACCAGATGCAACCGCGCGGAGCGGCCCCCCGAGCCCCTCAATTGGCGGAATGTTTTTATGCGTGCTTAGACTAGCTGACCGATCCAACCCCGGGGATACAGCCCTTCGGGTTTAACCTTTTCATTCAATCCCTCAACATGCGCTCTAAGACCCCCAAACGACCCGAAATTTGCTTGCACAACACTCCAAGGGCCGTCAACATACGCACTCGCCACACTCTCCAAACCAACATTTTGCCCAACCATGCGAGATTATTTCTTAAAACGGCTCCTTTTGATCCCTCCGACCCTGATCGGCGTGACGATTATCGTTTTTGCCGTGACCCGGATCGTCCCCGGGGGCCCATTAGAGCGCGCGATCATGGAAGCCCAAGTGATGGATGCCTCCGGCAGTGGTGCAACTCAAAGCGCGGGCCAAGGTATGGCCATTTCGGAAGCGCAATTGGAGCAATTAAGAGCCTATTACGGATTCGATAAACCGATCCTTGAGAGCTACTTCATCTGGACAGGTAAAGTACTGCGAGGCGACCTCGGCTCCTCATACCGCTACAACGAGCCGGTTTGGGATGTCATAAAGTCGAGGTTCCCAATCTCGATTTATTACGGCCTGATCACCTTGGTGTTGACCTATGCCATCTGCATCCCCTTGGGGGTGCTCAAGGCAGTGCGCCACCGGACTCCCGTCGACACGGCCTCCTCGATCCTGATCTTTATTGGCTACGCGATCCCAGGCTATGCCCTAGGCTCCCTGCTCATGCTGTATTTTTCCGTGCGACTCGAATGGCTACCGATGGGCGGTTTTGTCAGTTTTAGCTTTGAAGACAAATCAACTTACGGGCAATTTATCGATCTCCTCGAGCATTCGGCAATGCCCCTAATCTGCTACATGGTGGGGAGCTTCGCGCTGGTCACGCTGCTTCTCAAAAACCACCTGATGGATAATTTGGCTGCGGATTATGTCAGGACCGCAGTGGCAAAAGGCGTTCCCTTTCGACAATCCGTGTTAAAGCACGCGTTGCGTAATTCTCTAATCCCTATTGCCACCACCTTTGGGCAAAACATTACGCTTCTGGTCGGGGGGTCCTTTTTGATAGAGCGAGTTTTTGATATCGACGGTTTTGGGCTCCTCGGGCTGACTTCCATTTTGGATCGGGACTATCCCGTCGTGATGGGCACCGTATTACTGGCGAGTTTATTGTTACTCATTGGTAATATTCTCTCGGATATTCTGGTTGCCTTGGTTGACCCGAGAATTCGGTTTCAGTAACGATGTTGACTCTAAACCCACAAACCCGAAAGAAACTTGCGCGTTTCAGAAAGATACGCTTGGGATACTTCAGCTTTTTGATTCTCGGTGCGATGATCGCGCTATTGAGCGTCGCCGAACTGTTTGTTAACAGCCGGGCTTTGATCGTTCATTATAATGACACGCTCTACTTCCCCACTTACGGCAGCTTTTATCCCGGCACGACCTTCGGAGAAGATTATAGTTATGAAGCCAATTACCGGGCGCTCGCTAAAAGCTTCGAAGCCAACAGTTCAGACAATTGGGTTTTGATGCCCTTAGTGCCCTACGATCCTTATGAGAACGATGCCAAAGACGGAATCATGCGACCCGAAGCGCCGGACTTTTCCGTTGGCCACTATCTTGGCACCGATACCACCAGCCGGGACATTCTCGCTCGATTGGTCTATGGCACACGAACCGCATTGCTCTTCGCGTTTGCCTTCATGTGCAGTGTCTACCTCATCGGAATTGTTATCGGCTGTGCCATGGGCTATCTCGGAGGTTTGTTCGATCTTTTCTTTCAACGCCTGATCGAAATTTGGTCAAATATCCCTTTCCTTTACATGGTCATCATCGTTTTTTCGGTCATCCCGTCCGCCGCCTCAATACCGGTCAGGATTGGCATTCTTCTATCGGTCATGGTGCTGTTCAGCTGGACATCGATGACTTACTACATGCGCACCGAGACCTACAAAGAAAAATCTCGGGACTATGTGGCTGCCGCGCGGGTAATGGGAGCCGGCGCGCCTCGAATCATCTTTCGCCATATCTTACCTAATGTCTTGTCCACGCTGGTCACCTTTATGCCGTTTACGGTCGTCTCCGCCATTTCCGCGATTACTGCGCTAGATTTTTTGGGGTTCGGGCTTCCGGTGCCCACCCCCAGCTTGGGGGAACTTTTGCAACAGGGTACTGCCAATTTGCGCACCGCCCCCTGGATCGTGACAGCGGCCTTTGGCACTCTGGTTATCATCCTCAGCCTTGTCACGTTTATTGGCGAAGCCATTCGAGAATCCTTCGACCCCAAACAATTTACCCTCTATCGGTGAGCGCGTTATGAAACTCAAACTCTATCTTGCACTACCTCTGCTCATTCTCTCGGCATGCGGTGATTCACCGCCCCCGGAGCAGGCACCAGTGATCAACAATACCGAGGAAGTTCAACAGTATTACAAAGATCATCCCGACTTCTTCTCCTTCAAAACCCTCAGCGATGTGCCCACCGATCTCAATTGGGAAAGTGGCGGCGATTTACCCGAGGTTGGCAGCCCCAATGCCTTAAAGGGGGGGCTGGAAACGGTCCGCCTAGCTGACTTTCCTAGAACCTTGCGAACGGTTGGACCTGACTCAAACGGAGGTTTCAGACCCTGGATCCTCGACAACACCACCATGTCTTTGGCACACCGGCATCCCAATCAACTCGATTATTTCCCGGGCTTGGCGAATCGCTGGGCTGTCGATCAAGATTCGAAGACGGTCTATGTCGAGCTTGACCCAGACGCGACTTGGTCCGACGGGGTTCCAATCACATCGGATGATTATCTTTTTATCTTTTGGTTTTTCAGGACCGAGTACATCACAGCGCCCTGGTATAACAATTGGTACGAGAACCAATTTACCAACATCACTCGCTACAGCGATCACCTAATTTCGATCTCGATCCCCGAGCTCAAGCCGGATACAGATTCCAAGGTTTTAGAACTCCGCCCCTTACCCAGGCACTTCTACAATGAAGTGGGGGAGGATTTCCTTGAACGATATCAATGGCGATTTGCCCCCACCACCGCGGCTTACGTTATAAAAGAAGGTGACCTCAAGAAAGGTCGCTCCATCAGGTTCACACGCAACACCGATTGGTGGGCCAAGGACAAAAAACACTGGCGCTACCGATTCAACATCGATCGCGTTAATCTCATCGTCATTCGGGACACACCAAAAGTCTTCGAAGCCTTTAAGCGCGGTGATATCGATCAGTTTGGATTGAGCCTTGCCGAATACTGGTATGAAAAACTGCCCGAGACCGACCCCGACGTCGAAAACGGCTACATTCACAAAAAATGGTTTTTTAACGAGCGGCCCCGCCCACCCTACGGGCTCTGGATCAATACCGACCAGCCGCTGCTCAACGAAAAAAGCGTCCGTCTTGGAATACAACACGCAACCCACTGGCAACTCGTGATCGATCAATTCTTTCGGGGCGATTATGATCGCCTGAATACTGCCAATGATGGTTATGGCAGCTTTAGTCACCCTACTTTGCGGGGGCGACCTTTTGATGTTGAAGCCGCCATGAAACACTTTGCCGATGCTGGATTTATCGAACGGGGGGATGACGGCATTCTTAAGCGCGAAGACGGAACCCGCCTTGCCTTTACCCTATCCTCAGGCTACGAATCCCTCAAAGATGTGTTGACGATTTTAAAAGAGGAGGCATCGAAAGCCGGCATCGAATTTCGTGTAGAGGTACTCGACGGCACCGCGGGCTGGAAAAAGGTCCAAGAGAAACAGCACGATATCCACTTCTCTGCCTTCGGCTACAGTCTCGAACTCTACCCCCGGTTCTGGGAGACCTACCACTCAAGCAACGCCTATTATGACGCCTTTTTGGACGACGGCAGCATCAATCCTGAGCGAAAATCGAAAACCCAAACCAATAACCTCGAGAGCTTCGCGGTCTATGAGATGGACGGGCTCATTGATCAATATCGTCAAGCCTCTGACAGCGAAACGATGATTGAACTGGCGCACACGATGAGCGAGCTGCATCATGAAGAAGCCTCATTTGTGCCTGGATACTATGCAGGATTCTTCAGACTCGGGCATTGGCGATGGATTCAGTACCCTGAGGACTTCAGCTTCAAGCATGCCTCTGGCCCGACTCAGTATTTCGTTCACTGGATTGACCAAGACATCAAGACAGCAACGCTCAATGCTCGGAGAAGTGATCAGCCCCTCTCCAAATCCATAGAAGTCTTTGATCAATATAGGACACCTGCCATACCATGAGCGCTTTGCTGTCTGTAGAAGGCCTGGCCACCGAATTTGAAACCGACGAGGGGCGTGTGCGGGCACTCGATGGCGTGAGCTTTGAGCTTTTAGCAGGTGGCAGTTTGGGGATTGTTGGAGAATCGGGTTGCGGTAAAAGCGTCAGCGCACTTTCGATCATGGGCCTACTCCCAAAACCGAGTGGCAAGATTCAAGCCGGGCAGATCCTCTTTAAGGGCGAAGACCTCGCTGCTGCATCCAGTCACCGCTTGAGCCAAATTCGCGGCGCAGATATTGGTA
>CAJYBS010000135.1 GCA_913064795.1 uncultured Gammaproteobacteria bacterium | reverse complement strand
TTATGGCGCTTTCAATTCCAGCACGGACCGCGTTTATCCCAGAAATCGTAGGCGAGGCACTGATTTTTAATGCGATGGCATTTAACACCGCGGCCTGGAACTTATCTCGAATCCTTGGCCCTGCGCTGGCTGGCTTTATGATTGCCTACCTTGCCGGAGGCGACACCACGTCGACCTTTGGCGTTGGATGGGTCTACATGGTGTTGTCTCTGCTTTACTTTTCTTCAGGCTTATCGGTCCTCCTGATCAAACATCCAGGTCATCCAACCCAGCCGGACCGAAAGCGCCCGCTTCAGGATACTGTAGAGGGATTAAAATACGTCGCCAATTCCCCCATCGTTGGCGGGCTCATTCTGCTATCAATTTTACCTTTCTTGTTCGGACTCAGCATTAACACACTTTTGCCCGCGTTCAACTCGGATATTCTTTTGGCAGGCCCAGATACGCTCGGCTTATTGATGACCGGAATGGGTGTTGGGGCGATCGCAGGCTCTTTACTCTTGGCCAAACTCAGCGCGCTTAGGCATAAAGGCTATTGGCTACTCTCAACCAACATTCTGTGGGGGCTCTCCGTCGCTGCATTCGGCTTATCCAACGCCTTCATCATGGCCTTCTTAATGATCTGCTGCATGGGCTTCGTCTCGGCGATCAACATGTCGATGAATCGAAGTTTGGTACAACTGCAGGTAGATCAACAGATGCGAGGTAGGATCATGAGCATTGATCTGATGTCGCATGGCTTGATGCCTCTCGGGATGCTACCCATCGGTTACATCGCAGAACATCATGGTGTTCAAACTGGGCTGATTGTCAGCGGCTGTATCTTGGTGTTCACGACACTCATTCTCATCGGACCGCTCAAAGCAATCCGGTCGATAGACACCGGTTACCGGCGAGACGCAGCAAGCGTTTGATACCCAATCCCTGTTACCAATTCGATGTAAATACTGGCACACTTCAGCGTTCACTCCTTCGTCTCTGAGCACAGGCCCTTGCAACATATTGTTCATTATTTCTGGCAATTGTGTCTGTTTAGACGCCACCCCGCGGAGCTGCCGGGAGGACATTCGAATTTATTGGTGATCGGTTTGATTTATGGACTGATCGTAGTCAGCGCAAGTGCGTTGAGCTATCCCTCGCGTAGTCTGATAACGAGCCTATCCATGGTCGTTGTGGGCCTTGCGATACAGGTCGTTTTGATCTTCTTTCTCATGTGGTTTAAAGGTTTCGTAGACCGAACGGTTGCTGTCATTGGCAATCTTTTGGGTGCCAGCGCTTTAATGACCTGCCTGTTATTGCCGATTAATTTGATTTTATTGCAAGGCTCTCCGGGTCTGGTTGTTTCAATTGCAGATGCATTAACTTGGCTGTGGCTAGGTTGGTGGCTTTGTATCTCAGGCTATGTCCTGGCGCGATCCATTAATATCAGCATCGTCCAAGGTGCCTTTATCGCATTTCTGATCGAGCTACTGAGCGTCTTAACCAGCTTTTCATTGTTCTCGGAGCTATAAGGATGCACGTCCACATTTTAGGAATCTGCGGAACGCTGATGGGAAGCATCGCCCTGCTTGCACGGGCCCAAGGACATATCGTCACCGGAAGTGATGACCAAGTTTACCCCCCGATGAGCACACAATTGGCTGAGGAAGGCATCGAGCTTCAAAGCCCTTATTGCCGAGATAGCATTCCTCGTGACGTTGATCTGGTCGTTCTTGGTAATGCGGGGCTGGGCCGAGGCAACCCGGCAGTCGAAGCACTGCTTGCTAGCAGAATCGATTTTTGTTCCGGGGCTGAGTTTTTAGGCCGGCACATACTCAAAGACAAGTGGGTCGTCGCCATCGCCGGCACTCATGGCAAGACCACCACAGCGAGTCTGATTGCTTGGATCTTAGAATGTGCGGGCCTAAACCCCTCTTATTTGATCGGTGGTATCCCGAATAATTTCAAACGATCGGCACGATTAACGAACAGCCCATTTTTTGTGATCGAAGCCGATGAGTACGACACCTCTTACTTCGACCGGCAATCAAAATTTCTGCACTATCATCCACAAACACTGGTCATCAATAATCTTGAGTTTGACCACGCCGACATTTTTGAAGACCTCAAGGCCATCGAGAACCAGTTTCATCAGCTGATCAGACAGATTCCAGAGGATGGACTCATCGTTCACAACCTAGACGACCGTAATGTCGAGGCGCTGGTCCAGCGAGGATGTTGGTCGCAGACCTTGTCGTTTGCGATCAATCAGCCGCCCCCTGGGGAGATCGATACGGGCTTTATCTCGGACCCAAAAGGTTCCAGAATTACCCTGAACGGCTCGCCAGTGGGTACACTTGACTGGAAACTGACCGGTGCACACAACGTCTCTAACGCATTAGCGGCAATTGCGGCAGCCCGTCATGTGGGCGTGCTACCGGCGGATAGCCTCACGCATTTAAACGGATTTCTCGGTGTTAAACGTCGCATGGAACAGGTCGGTTTGACACCCGGAGCCACGCTCTATGATGATTTCGCCCACCATCCCACAGCAATCAAAACAACCCTCGAGGGTCTGAGAACTAAAGTCGGAGACGAGCCGATCTATGCGCTACTCGAGCCACGTTCGCACACCATGCGCTTGGGGCACCATCACGAGCAACTCGGTCAGGCGTGCGCCACCGCTGATCGCGTCTTTTGGTTGAAACCTGAAAACTTGGCCTTTGACCTAGATTTGGCGGTCAGTGGGCAAGGACACTTCACTTTTGAGTCAGAAGAGGACTTTATCAAAAGCATTGCTCAACACCTTGCCGGAGAATCTCAGCACGTCCACCTGGTTATGATGAGCAATGGCGCCTTCGACGCCCTCAAAACCGCTCTGCTTCAAATGATGCGTGATGCCTGAATCAGACTTGTATGGCCCGATCAAAGATTGGTTTGAAGTCAAAGGGTTTGACGTACGCGGAGAGGTGAACCACTGTGACCTGGTCGCTAAACGCAATGACGATGTCATTATCGTTGAACTCAAGGTAAAGCCCTCGCTCAAGATTTTATATCAAGCCCTCGATCGCTTTGCACTGACCGAGCGCGTCTATATTGGGCTGCCCGGGAACCAAGGTCGCGGGAAAAATTTTCGCGCCTTTAAAAAAGTACTCAGGAGGCTCGGCGTCGGACTTTTCCTGGTCCATACCTCAACCCTTGGCCATCGCGTTGAACATGCCTTCGGACCGATGCCGGTTAAGGCCCGATCATCAAAACGTCGGACCGCTGCTTTGATTCGAGAGTTCGATGGGCGAGGGGACATTGATAATATTGGCGGCAGCGCGGCAGCGCCAGTGGTCACTGTTTATCGAGAGGATGCGCTGCTGATTTTCGCTTTTTTAGAGATCCTTGGCACCGCTTCCCCGAAGGCGCTGAGGGCTTCGGGTTGTTCCGAGCGCACGGGAGAAATATTACGAGCCAATCATTACCACTGGTTTGAAAAAGTGGAGCGGGGCATTTACCGGCTGAACAATAATGCCAGCAACGAGGTCGCTCATGCCTACCCAGAGTTGCTCACGCGTTGTCGAGCACTTTGCAAAACCCTACTTGCAGCGAAATGAGTCCTGAACAATAATCGGTCAAAAACACTGACTATGACCGCATATCAGCAACCCGGACCCGCTACACAAAGAATTGATCATCTGGTTCAGTTTTTTCGAGAACGCAATCTGAGCTTAACCCTTTTAACCCGAAAATCTTCGCTTTCACAAAATGCAGCCGATAGCCAAACCGCCCTATCTTGGCGTGACTTCCAACAAATTATCACCAATGCACGGCAGGTTTTACCCGCCCATGAGTTCGATCAAGCTGCAGCGACCTTTTGGCAGCAGCCGATGCACCGTCACTGGGTTGACCTTGCACGCGTTCAGCGCCGCCCTTTTGGCCTCTTGATCGATCTGATTGGTGAGCAAGGATTCTTATTCGAAGATATGCCACTGCAAATCAAGGTAAAGCAACACGATCCGCGACGGCTTTGGATCCACGCAGATTCTCGGGGCGAATCAACGTCCAATATCGCCCTCTCCTTCCTCATTGCCGCCGAAATCAAGTCGTTCGCAGCCCTTTGTGGTCTCTCGGGGTTGCATCTCGACGTCACGCTTCGACCCCAAGGCTTCGATCTACACTGCACCAATGCCGCCCCCGCCGGCCGCTCATTTTTCCGGCAGATCCTCCGGACCCTAAAGCGCCCGCCAGTACCGCGGTTAATGGTGAATTTGGATAGTCTGAGGCTCAGCGCCGCTCAGTTGAGGACAAGGATCTTTCAGCTACGCGCGAAACTCGACGAGACAGAGCAACAACTCGAGCGGGAACGCGCGAATACTGCTGCGCTGTTGAGCGCCTTCGACATCCCGCACTTTTTCATTAGGGAGGATCACAGCATGATTCACCCCAAAGGCCAATCCTCCTTAGGCGACCTGCCTCTCAAACCTTTCTCAACCGTGGCAGGACTCTTGAACCAGCTTGACGAGGCAAGTCAGCAAGATTGTGCCCGCCTCATCGATGAGGCGGGGCAAACTGATTTCCAGATACTGAAAACCAAGCTCTTCACCAAACCCGATACCCAGGCACCCTTAAACGCTGTGATCACCCTCCTTCTCTATGCCCATGACCAGAGCAACAACATCACAGCCTACTTGCTCAAGGACAACCAACACGCTCAGACGCACTCGGCAGATCCAGCACCCCGTGCTGCTCTGCTGATGATGGAGGCGATGACTCAAGAGGCAATGTGTATTACAGGCCCTAATGGCGTTATCGAATGGTTTAACAAGAAGTTTCTGTCACTACTGGAAAGGCTTGAGCCTCAAGTGGTGGGTGAGCCGATCGACCACTTCATCCCAGAAATTTTGAGTGACAATCGACTTCGAAGCTTTTACCAGGATCAATCCGGCGAGGCGTGGCTGACTGCACTGCCCGCTAGAGCATTAATCGGCGCAGACGCTCAAATCCCTATCTCCCTTTCTGCACGTAGCTTTCTCGATCAAGGAGTGCGCAAAAAGCTGTACGCAATCACCGATAGAACCTTCGCAGTCGAGCTCAATGCAAAAGCCGAAGCTGCGCAAGCCCGGTTCGCATTACAGGCCGACGCAATCGTCGCTGGTCAAATGACACAGGGTGCCGCTCACGATCTCGGGAATGTGCTCACTGTTATCCAAGCCCAAACTGACACATTAAAAGCGGAGGTTCCCAACGTGGCTCAAGACGCTTTTAAGCCCTTGGAGCTTGCAACCTTTGATGCGGCAAACATTGTAAAGCGGTTGCTGCCGGCCAAAGACAGCGAGCTAGAACCCGCCGCTTGTGACCTGATCAAACTTTTTAAAGACATCGAGCCCGCGATGGCACTGACACTAGGACCTACCATCCAATACCAGATCGAAATCGAAGGTCAGTCCTCTGAACTTTTTTGCGCCCTGGCATCACTGCCCCTCAAAAACATCTTACTGAATCTCATCGCAAATGCTCGGGATGCCATCTCGCTTGCCGGAGAAGTGACACTGCGCTTAGCACCGAATCTGACCCAACCTCAGCAAAAAACAATCTCAGGCGATTATCACCTTATCGAGATCGAGGACAACGGCTCAGGGATTCCAACGGCGATGCGACATCGTATTTTTGAGCCTGGATTCACAACCAAAACCTACCGGGGTGGTCACGGCATCGGACTCAGCATGATCAGACAGCTTTTGGTAGACGCGGGCGCAGATATTTTGATTGAGCAAAGTCGCTCCGGTGGGACCTTAGTTCGCTTATTCGTTCCTAAAGTAAAAAAAACGCCGTCCTCCAAACCGAGTTCAAGGACAGCTTATTCAGGGCATCAACCCTACGCACTCGTAGTTGAGCCAACGCCTGAACTCCAAGACTTTATTGCGCTCACTCTCCAAG
>CAJYBS010000134.1 GCA_913064795.1 uncultured Gammaproteobacteria bacterium | reverse complement strand
CCCCAGGGAGCAATTGCTCAACCAAGGTCATCGCGGACTCCCGCAACGTCCCGGTTGGCTCACCAATACGGTTTCGCTCAATCAGCCCGTCAGATGGATCCGGGGTCTCGGCAACGATACCCGCGCGAACCAAAGCTTTGGAGGATACCCAGGCTGAATGCCCATCTGCGCCTTTTAAGAACATCATCCGATTTGGGTTGATCTCATCGAGAATCAGCTTCGACGGATTGGCCAACTCAAATAGCGACAGATTCCAACCGGCCCCAATCAGCCATTCGTCGGGTCCAAGGTCGGCATCACAACTTTGAATTTTGGCGATGACCTCCTCAACGGTCGCCGAATCGTATAGCAGACATTGCCTTAGCTCTAAGCCACCATAGATCAAGTGACTGTGACTATCATGAAACCCAGGCAGCAGCATTTTACCCTCTAGATCCACAATCGCCCCGTCATAGACCTCCAACATCTCGGCTTGGTCTCCAACATCAATGATGAGACCATCCCGCACAGCCAGCGCCTGTGCCCAGGGCTGCTCGGGATTAACGGTATACACCGCGCCGTTGATAAATAGATGATCGACGGCGGAACGGCGTTCACACGCGCTCAGAGCAAGGACTAAGCTCAATAGTAGCAATCGATTGATTGAACAGTTCATGGGAAACAGAGCAGGCTTAGCGCTCCCCCCCTGGTTCGAAGGTGACTAATTGGAGCCAAGCAAACACCGGGCGTCGCACTTTCATGAAGAATTCCTCTACGTGTCGGAATTATGACGGGGCTCAAGCATCTGTCAAGCCTCAAAACTCTCCTTGACCCCCTTTCGCCGAGAGCGCTAAGGTACGGAAAATTAACCAAAATCAGACCGCACTTCGGGCCTAAACCTTCGGTGCTTTCGGTTTAAACCTCTATCAGCTCAGGAGCCATCGATGGCCAGTCAATCATCTGCAATGAGCCAAAACACGCTCGAATCAGGCCGTTTTCTTCATCCCTTTACCGATTTCGCTGAGTACAAGCAAACCGGTGGTCGAACTTACGTTGCGGGTGAGGGCGTTTTTATCATCGACCACCAAGGCAACCGCCTGCTCGATGGCATGTCCGGTCTGTGGTGCACCAATCTTGGCTACAGCCAAACCCGCATCAAGGATGCCATCACTGCGCAACTCGACCGCCTGCCTTTCTACAACAGTTTTTTCAACTGTACGACCGACACCACCTTGAGGCTCGCTGATCGATTGGTCGAGGCACTGCCCCATGGATTTGAGCATGTGTTTTTCACCAACTCTGGATCGGAGGCGAACGACACAAACATTCGAATGGTTCATCGATATTTTGACCTGATCGATCAGCCGAACAAAAAACAAATCATTGCTCGTACCAACGGCTACCATGGCAGCACCATCGCGGGCGCTAGCCTCGGAGGGATGAAGGGCATGCACGAGCAGATGACAGGCTTACCGTACGTTCATCATGTCGACCAGCCCTACAGCTTTGAACACCTTGGCGAGCACCTACCCGAGACGGTTGGGCAGCTGGCCGCCCAGTCCCTCGCGGACAAAATTGACGCCCTAGGCGCAGAGAATGTCGCAGCTTTCATCGCTGAACCCATTCAAGGCGCTGGCGGCGTCATTATACCGCCGTCAAACTACTGGCCGCTTGTTGAGGAGATTTGCCGATCCCGGGACGTTTTAATCATCAGCGACGAAGTCATTTGCGGCTTCGGCCGCACCGGCCAATGGTGGGGCTGCCAGACCTTCGGATTTGAGCCGGATCTCATTACCTTCGCCAAGGCCGTAACCAATGGCTACCAACCCTTGGGCGGCGTTGCGATTAACGGAAAAATCGCCGAAGTCATCACTCAAGATGGCGGCGAATTCGCGCATGGCTTTACCTATTCAGGTCATCCTGTCGCCTGCGCGGCAGGCCTTGCAACCCTCGAGATCTATCAAGAAACAGATCTTTTAGACACTGTTACAAACACCACCGCGCCCCATTGGGCCGCCGCAATCGCACGACTTTCGGATCATGAAATCGTCGGTGAAGTCCGGAGCCAGGGCATGTTGGGCGCCATTGAATTGGTTCGTAAAAAAGGGACTAAGGATCGAATCGCGCCCGATTCCGCCGCCGCAGTTTTCTGCCGCAACAGCGCAATTCAAAATGGTTTTATGGTGAGACAAGTCGGTGACGGTCTCATTTTATCGCCGCCACTGATCATCACCGAGTCTGAAATCGACCAGCTGATCGCGGGGGTTCATGCGGCACTCGATGCAACCGCAGCAGCCTTTTAGCTTTATCAGTTGATCAAGGCTGGGTCCAAGCCCAGACCCCGGGCAAGGCTTAGCAATTTTTGATGGCGCACATCCTTCGACAATTTTGTAGGCACGTCAAATACCATCACTTCACGGGTATCAGACCAAGCCGGCCAATCCTGCATGCCTTCCTGACCGGGATTGCCGGTTTTAGCGAAGGTCGTCCAATACTGCTGCATTTTGGTTGCAAGCGCCCGATCGTCGTCCGACCAACCACACCCGGTTCGATCCATCGTGTTGAAAACAAAGGCCAAATCTCCGGAATGATAAGCCCCTGCACTGCGAGGCCCTTCGTCTAAGATCAGTTCCGGCGCGTCCGGTCGATAGATCTGACAGGCTGGCGGAACGTGGGACATAAAATAAACATAACTCGGCGCTCCAGATTGTGCGTTCAATGCCGCCCAATGCCGCATGCTCAGCGCCATGAACAGGTCTGTTTCAATGGCATGACGAGCGCTAGCATATCCCTCTTTAATCTCTAAGTGATAAGCAGCCTCAATCTCGGCAATGGCCGAGGGATCACGGCCAAACCTGCGCGCCAAGAACTGCCGAAACCCCAGCGCATCGGTCTCGGTGATCAACGGTATCAGAAGGTGGCCTTCATTGGCCAAGGACCCAACCATCAGCGGCACCGAATTGTTTTCCTGATTTTGAAACCTCCGAAGCGGTGCATCGGGCAACACCCAGCCATCAACGGTGATTCGACTTCGCGCCCCCCATCTACTTTTTGTTGCTGCATCAAGCAATGCTTGGTTAGACACCTCCCGGAGCGCAGTCACATCCCTCGGATTGCCCAGTTCCGATAGAAGCGCTGATCCTGTTTCAAAGCCTTGGGGGTCGACATCAAATTGATCCAAGCAGCTGGCAGATTGACCAATGGCTTTGTGAAACAATCCGTCGGCTAACGGCGATGCCATCAAGGCACAAGTGCTTTGCGATCCCGCGGACTGCCCGAAGATCGTCACATTGTGCACATCACCGCCGAAAGCGGCAATGGATCGTTGCACCCAGCGGAGTGCCTCTATTTTGTCGAGCAGACCGTAGTTTCCCGAAGCGTCCTGTTCGGATTCCTCTGACAACATCGGCAGCGCCAGAAATCCCCATGGGCCCAGTCGATAGTTAACTGAGACCAAAATCACCTCTTGCTCGGCGAAACTCGTCCCGTCAAAAAGAGGATGATGCGCCCAACTGCGGTTATGGGCACCACCATGAAACCACACCATCACCGGCATGGGATTTTCCGGCCCCGCCGAAGTTGGCGCCCAAATATTCAGGTGTAAACAGTCTTCGCTTCGGGGAAAAGACCCAAGGGACCAAACAAACACATCATTGCCTTGAGACTGCCAACAAGGGGAAGCGTCGTTCTGGGCTAAGAAGCGTGTTTTGATGGGCGCCTTCGGCACCGGCGGACGAAATCGCAAATCACCGATGGGCGGTTCAGCGTAAGGAATGCCCTTAAAGACACGCACCGATTTTAGATCATTGGCCCAGAGCCCCTCAAAAAGCCCTGACTGAGATTCAACAAATGGCTTATCGGACATATTCACCCCCTTCCAGTCATCCTTCTTGAGTGTTTTCGCGATCGGTGCTGACCCGACACTCTCAACGACCATTCCGAAGATCAACACCCATCCGGCAAAAAATAGATAGGTTATTTTCGGCACAACCTCAAACGCGCCTAGACGCGATTGGTTCCACAACATCCATCGCCTAGCGCCATGGGCCGAACCGCAGTTAACGTCAACTCTCATGGATATATCTGGGTTATAAGCCCCTTTCAGCAGCGGCATAGACTAACTTTTGAAATTCATGGCTAAACGGATGCCAAAACCCCGGCATACGCTGGGTAAAGCAAAGCCCCGTCAGATTGGCGGCAGGCGCCATCCAAGAGTGTGTTCCCATCAGGCCACCCCAGTGATACTCGTCAACGGCCAAAGATGACTCCCCCTCAGCCGGCTGGGTTTTGAGTGCGAATCCTAAACCAAAAACCGTTCCAGGCATTTCCCAAAAAGGAAAGTTAACCCCCACATCCGCCGCTAATTGATTGGTTCGCATGAGTTGAAGCGTTTCAGGCTTCAAATAGTGACGTCCCTGCCAGTGTCCGCCATTGACAATCATCCGGATGAATTCAGCATAGTCGGGGAGCGTCGAATAAAGCCCCCCTCCGCCACTGATAAACTTCGGAGGCTGTTCAGACGCTTGATCCGCGGCATTGCCTTCATATTTGTTCAGGCCGCTGGCCATCGGATCAAAAAAGTCCACCGGCGCATACAGCGACAGCAATCGACTGCGCTTTGATTCCGGAACAAAAAAGTCAGTGTCTTCCATTCCCAGTGGGTCAAGCAGCATCTTTCTCATAAAGCCATCTGCCGGCAGATCGCTGAGCACTTCGATCAGCCGGGCGCAAACATCGGTGGCAACGCTATAACGCCAGCCACTCCCGGGCTCAAACGCCAAGGGCAATTTAGCAACGGCCTGAACAAAGTCTTCCAAGTTCGAATCTCGGGGTGAGAGCCCACCCAGAGAGGCTGAGTTGTAGCATTGGTCAATAATCGATTCCGGTTCAATAAATCCGTAGGAGAGTCCAGCACTATGGCTCAGCAAGTGGCGAATCAAAATCGGATTTTTAGCTGGCGCGCAGTCTTCGCTGCTCTTCGCGTCCGCATTTAAGACCCACATGTCAGAGAATTCCGGCAAAAATTTCGCCACTGGATCATCAAGCTCGAACCGGCTCTGCTCATAAAGCATCATCAATGCAACCGAAGTCACTATCTTAGTATTCGAGGCTATTCTAAAGATGCTGTCGGGTTGGACAGGCGATTGGGATTCTAGATCACTGAACCCCAAATAACTCTCATGGACGATCTCTGTGCCCTTGAGCACCATCGAGCTCACGCAAGACAAAATATCCTCGTCGATATAACGCTGCATTGCAGAATTTACCGCGGCAATCGTCATAGGGTGCTCCTTATCTCTATCGGCTTATTCGGTCTAGCTCGGAGTTAAATCGGTGTCTTGTTGTTTCCTCGCTGCCAAACTTTCAAGGTGCGCCGAATGATCTTCTCGAGTAATACGATAGCCTGAGACGATCCACAAGCCGATAAGAAAAAGACCGCAATAGAGGGGCAAAAACAAAAGCGCCAGATTCATCCGGATTTCCTGGGTGACATCATTCACCGACGTCACACCATCTAAGCCCACCAACGAGACAATCGTACCTGCACCAATTATCCCACCCGCAGAAATCGCTTTGGCTGCAAAACCGCGGGCAGCATAGAACAGTCCCTCGGACCGCCTCGCCGTCTTGAGTTCACTGTCTTCGACAACATCGGCCATCATTGAGTCAAGCAGAACGCCGCCTATGATGCCGCAAACCACCTCAACAACAATAAAAACGCTGTAAATATAGAGCGAGACCCAGCTACCTAGCCCAGGCCACCAGCCGGTCAGCAACAAAATATAGGGCATGGGGTAGAGCGTAATGTTGACCAGGATCGCATAAATCGCTGCTCGCTTTGTCCCAAACATTTTGCCCAAAAACGGCGCGGCCCAATACGCAATGACCGGAGAAATCAGGACACCGATCGCAGTCACGCTGATCTGCTTGCCCGA
>CAJYBS010000133.1 GCA_913064795.1 uncultured Gammaproteobacteria bacterium | reverse complement strand
ACCCCTCTGGATCTCGAGTAGCGCCGTTTTGATCCACTACTGATCAAACCCACTTTCCTCTCGACAAACCAAGCCTTTTTCTATCAGCAAAACGATTCAAGCATCCGGGTCAACCGATCCTTACTACCGCATCTCGCTTGGGCAGACGCAGAGATCATTGCCCTAACCCAAGGGTTGCCGGGACATCATTTTCTAGATGCCCAGAATCCCTCACCCAAATGGTTTCCCGTGCATTCGCGCGCAAATCGATCAGCAATGAGTCTGTTTTTGCTCGAACGCCTCGCGCAGGAACCTTACTACCAAACAATCTATTCAGAGACTGCACGCTTGCGTCACCTCACGCTCACGACCCTTATCTATTTGAAGGCCGTCGACGCCAACCTGACTCTTGATTTTTTTAGACAGTCCTTGGGGACGCTCACGATCAGCGAGCCCAGACTAGAGCAGGCCTTTAATCACGCTTTGAAAAATCGCCAGACGCTTATCGCCGAAGCCGAAGCACTTCGAAGCATCGAACGCGCGGTATTTGGTCAAGGGATACCCATGCAGCCTCAGGGACTTAAAGCGGAGGCACGTGCCCGTCTCGCCACCCTTATCCAATCTTTAAATTTACCTCTGCAGTCGGTAAAACCCTAAAGGTTAGCTAACTTTGAACTGACAGTTGCATCAACCGGAGGCAAGACTTCGCTTGAAATTCTCGACCCATCCTACGAAGCACAACCCGATCTATTTTGAATCGACTAGCCCTCAGGGTTGGCCGGCCACTTGACTCGATGCGCTCTCCCGAATCGATAATCAATGGCATGGGCGTCATCAATTTCGAGTTCGAACAGCACGGTTCTTGCGGCTGGACGATAGCTTGATATCGATTCTGCAAGGGTTCGATGCTCGGGGTCAGCGACCAGCTTTACCCCACCGTTAAGAATAAATTCCCCGCTACTGCCGGAACTGTCATTCATTGCACAATGAAGACTGAACCAGCCGCTGCTGAGTAAATCCTGGGCCTTCGGTGTACTCGGCTCAACAAAAACGAAGCAATGTCCCAAACCAATAATTGGCGTGACAGGATGTAATCTGGGACGCTGATCTGATCGCACTGTTGCTAGATAGGCCACCTTACCATCGAGTCTCAAACGACCAAACTCTGCAATCTCTGGCGCTGCAGCCTCTAACTGTCCCCAAGAATACCCGCTCATATCGGCTCCCTTTAACCTCCAAACTTTAGCATGGTGCTTGGGGGATTTCAGTGTCTGCTTAGAGCTTACTGCCACCCACTCTGATCGGAATCTCGTCCTCCAGACCAAGAATCCTCGCCAAAGGTCGCAACTGCTCCGCGTAATTCATCCAGCGCTGCTTCGATGTGTGGTAGAGCGGTTGCCGGACCTGTTTAAAGCTCGCCGTCGAAACTGGACGCTTGGTTTCGTAAAACTTAAGGCACCCGGGTTCGAAAGGTAACTCACAGTAGTCCAATAGCGCTGAAATTGTCTCTTCAGGCGCACTCAGCAACGCCTCGTACTCCAAGGCGTAAAATTGCGTCTCTGGCTCATTGGCCCAATGGGTCATTATTTTTTGGTAATCCCGATAAAAGTGACCCAGTGTTGTCAGATCAAAACTGTAGTTTTGCCCCTGGGTAAAATTCTGAAAAAAGCAGCTCAGGCAGGTATCAAGGGGATGACGCCGTACGTGAATAATTTTTGCTCGTGGCAGCATAGCCTTGATCAGCCCAATGAACCTGAAGTTCAACGGATGCTTATCCACTATCCAAGGTTCGCCGCGATGGGCTACGCCCTGTTGAATGCGCTCGAGATAATCTTTGCCCGCTGCCTCGGCTCTGCGGCTTAGATACCATCGTGGGTCCTCTGCTTCCTGGCCGGACATTGACTGACTTGATTGCAGCAGCGCCGATAAGAGCGGAGTACTCACCCGAGCGAGGTGATTGAGCTCACCTGCGCCAAAAACTGAGGAATGGCTCGCTAATATTTGCTCGACGAGGCTTGTGCCTGATCTCGGCATGCCAACTACAAAAATAGGCGCAGGACCCTGCCAAGGCTTCCCTTTCCGAGGTTTCGATAGCGGTCTGAGTTCCGGAGCGTAGTAGACCAAGTTTTGAAATAATCGCCGATTCTCAGAGGTGTCATAATCTCTACCAGCAAGCTGGTTGCCCAGTCGATAGTGATTAAACGCCGCATCGAAGGATTCAGTGTCATCTAAGAACTTTCCAGCCGCAAAGTGCAAGTAGCAACGCGTCCGATCATCGAGGGTCTTGAGCGCGAGCTGCCCTAAGACTCGGTTTAAAAACTCATCGCCCGGGGCGAAAGTCACAACCTCCGCAAAACCCTGATAGGCCTCACCGTAATCCTCTTTGAGCAAAAAAGCCTGCTCAAAAGCCGCGCGGGCTGATGTCATTTGACCCACTCGGCGATATAGCCCGGCAATATTATGATGATATGCAGCAGCCGAAGGGCGCTGCCGGATCGCGCTTTCAATCAGACGAATCGCCTCATTCTCGAGTCCTTGTTCGCCGCGGATCAACCCCAGTAAGTGCATCCCATCCGCATGATCAGGCTGTGCTTTGAGCAGTTCCAAATACACCGCTTCGGCCTCACCCAGCCGTCCCTCACGGTGGGCTTTAAGCCCCTCGGTCAGCTCGGGGGATTGCATCGACTAATCAGCCTCAAAACTGACACTGTCAAGGGATTGCACCCTGAAGCGCAATTCGTTGATGCCGCCACTAGCGTCCGTTGCAACGATCCTCATGAGCGCGCCAACTTCTAGCGGGCCCTCTAGACCCATCACCATCAAGTGCAGCCCCATAGGCTCAAGTCGCATTCGGCTCTGGGGCGCGACAACTAATCCATCGACGTGACGCATCCGCATCCGGCCATTTTCAAGCACCGACTCATGCAGCATCACCCGCGCCGAGCCAGTCATCGTAAGGTCGACGATTCGGACGGCTTGCTCAGTATCATTGATCACGTCGCCGTACACAGCGATTCGATCTGACCCAACCGCAGTTCCCCGGGTCCAACCTGCCTCCATGCGAATATCACCGAAAAGCTGCAGGGGCAGCAATCCCATGAGCCAAGCCAGCATCACAACATGGGTTCTTCGTCTGTTGTCCAGACATGATCGAATTGTTTTCCTCACCAAAACCTCCAAATATTGAGCCCTTTCCAGTGCTTTCGGGGCAGAATTCTGACCCCACTCGCGCTACAATCTCCCTAGTTTAGCGGGCTCTGCAAAAACAGACCACGCTTTGCTCGACCAGGCTTTACTCGACCACGCTGTGGTCGAACGTGTCCTCATAGTCGTTGACCGAATTGATGAGTCTCAACATGACGAACCTCTATCACGTTTTTTCAGAACATTTAAAGGCAGAAAACCCTTTATTCCTTAACCGAGATCAACAGTGTGAAGCAACCTACGGAGCGCTTGATTCACGGAGTGCGCAATACGCAGGGGCACTACTCAAAGCAGGATTGGAACCCGGAGACCGGGTCGCCGTACAAATCGAAAAATCCTATGAAAATATCTACCTCTACTGCGGCTGCCTGCGTGCTGGGCTCATCTATCTGCCACTAAACACGGCTTATCAGGCGAGTGAGCTCAGCCATTTTATCAACGACGCCAAACCCAAGCTATTTGTCATCGATCCAGCAGCGTCAACGGCCCATCTTGATCAACTCGATCATCAGGTTCAAACACTCACATTGGATCAAGAGGGTTTTGGCAGCCTTCGTGATTGGGTCGATGCCAGCCCAGCCCATCAAGAAATTTTTCCATCTCAGAATCACGATGTTGCCGTCATTGTTTACACCTCAGGCACAACGGGTCTGCCCAAAGGCGCCATGATCAGCCATGGCAATTTAGTCAGCAACGTCCGAACATTGCGATCGGCCTGGGGCTGGACCGAGCATGACGTTATGTTGCACACCCTGCCCATATTTCATGTCCACGGCCTGTTCGTCGGTCTGCATTTACCCCTGCTTTCAAATTCTCCCGTTATTTTGATGGCGAGCTTTAATGCTGATTCAGTGATCAAAGCTCTGCCCCATGCCACTGTGTTTATGGGTGTACCGACCTACTACACTCGACTACTCAGCAGTGGCATCAGCCCAAAAGATTGCGCCAACATGCGCCTTTTTACTTCTGGCTCCGCACCGCTTTTATCCCAAACCTTTACAGATTGGGAACAAGCAACAGGGACAACCATTTTAGAACGCTATGGCATGACTGAAACCGGAATGAACACCTCAAATCCACTCGAGGGTCAGCGTAAGAAAGGCACTGTCGGGCCTCCGCTCCCTGGCGTCGAATGCCGAGCCGTCGATGCTTCGGGCATGGATGTTGCGCCCGGTGAAACCGGGGATCTTTGGGTTCGAGGCGAGAACGTCTTTCATGGTTATTGGCAGAACGCTGAAAAAACGGCGGAATCGTTTACTGATCAAGATCCGGTGCACGGCTTCTTTAAAACCGGGGATCTCGCAAGCATCGACCCGGAAGGTTACGTGACCATTGTGGGCAGGAACAAGGATCTCATCATCTCTGGCGGCCTCAACGTTTACCCGAAAGAAATCGAACTCTTGATTGATCAACTCGATGGCGTTCTTGAAAGCGCGGTGATCGGACTACCCCACCCCGACTTTGGTGAGTCGGTCTGCGCGGTCATTGTCCCCACTCGCGAGAATGACCGTTCGGAGGACGACATCATTTCATTACTGAAGGCCGACATCGCCAATTTTAAGGTTCCTAAACACGTTTTCTTTATTCCTGAGTTACCGCGAAATACCATGGGCAAAGTTCAAAAGAACGAACTCCGCACACGCTTTTCGCCGCCCATAACGTCTTGAACGAAGAGATCAATCAGCGAGCCCGGGCTCGACTCGCGGTGCTTGTCTCAGGTCGAGGCTCGCATCTCATGAACCTGCACCAAGCCTGCAAGTCGAATTTGCTAAGCGCCGAAGTCGTTCTGGTCGTTACCAATCGACCCGATTGCGGGGCCATGCAGATTGCCCTTGATCAAGGCCTGACCCGAAGCACCCTACCCCCGTTGAAGCATTCCAGTGCAGACAGCATCGATCTCGCTCTGAGAGAACAATTACAGCACCACGGTGTTGATTGGGTCATTACTGCCGGTTACCTGAAAAAAATTGGCCCCCAGACACTCGATGCTTTCGAAAATCGAATCATTAATATTCACCCCTCATTGCTCCCTAAATACGGTGGGCGAGGAATGTACGGCCGACATGTCCACGAAGCCGTGATTGCCGCCGGCGAACAGGTGTCAGGCGCAAGCGTCCACTATGTGAACCATTGCTTTGATTCCGGAGCGGTCATCGCGCAGAGTTCGGTCGCAGTTGATGACAACATGACGGCAGAAGCCCTCGCAGAACGGGTGCTGCGGGCTGAGCACACACTTTTAATTTCAGCCTTACAAGGAATTCTAAATCCCAATGAATAAACAGCATTCCACTGACGGGCGTAATCCCCGTGCCCCCATCGCCTTAATGACCTGCGAGTCAGGCCGCCCTTTTGCTAGCCGAGTGGCCGAGCATCTCGGCAGCCCGCTACTGCCTAGCCGAGAAATTTGGTTTGCCTGCGGCGAGGGCAAGCTTGAAATTGAAGCCAATGTTCGCGGACATGATCTCTATATCTTTCAGAATGTTGCGGGTCTCCAAGACGAAAGATCAATCTATGAACGATTTATCATGCTCCTTCATGCTGTTGAGGCAGCTGCGCTTGCAGATGCGCAGTACATTACGGCGGTTTTGCCCTACTACCCTGGCGCTAGGCAGGACAAACGCAAGGGCCGCACTCGGGAAGGCATCAGCGCAAGCTTGTTTGCACGAATGCTACAAAGTGCCGGCGCCGACAGGGTTGTTACCGTTGAAATTCATAACGATGCCATCGCGGGCATGTTCAACCCAAGTCAAACCCACCTAGAAAACATTTTTCTGACTAA
>CAJYBS010000132.1 GCA_913064795.1 uncultured Gammaproteobacteria bacterium | reverse complement strand
AACTTTTCCCATTGTTGCAGCAGTGGCCAAAGATGAGCCGCAAATTGCGCCAAAACCGGCACAACCTCCGATAGCGGCCATCGCGACTCCTCCTTTCCGGTGACCCAGGAATGCGCTTGCACATTTAAATAATGATTCGCTCATGCCAGCTTTCGTCGCGAAATTACCCATCAGAAGAAAAAGCGGAATGACTGACAGGGAGTAGTTTGAAAACAAATGCCACGCGTTGGTCTTCATCTGAGCAAATAGGGGCATCCAGCCGGCAATAATCGCCGTCCCAACAGCGCCGACGATCAGCATTGCTAGACCAATTGGTACCCTTATCACTAGTAATGAGAACAAAATCGGGAAGGCGACGATCCCTATTGTTAGCCGTTCCATCTCGCTAGTTGATCCGTGGAATCTGAGGACAGCGTGATACTAGGCTATATATCGCGCAGGCTGTCAGCAAATAGAAAGCGATTAAAACCGGAACGAACGGGATCCAGATCGGTATCTGAAGGAGCATTGTTTCCTCGCCGTACTTATAAAAATCTTGGACCCCTACTGTCATGCGTAGGGAGAAAGAGGTCGCTACCACGACAAAAAGGAAGTCTGTAAAGCTTTCCAAGCTATAAATCAGTCGTTCTGGAAATCTAGCGGAAAAAAAATCTACCGTTACATTACCTTTTTTGAGGAAACATAATGGCAGGAATGATGAAATTGCGATCGCACATCCAAGCTCTATGAGCTCAAAATCGCCAACAAGCGGGCTCCCAATAATAGTACGACCGGCAATGGACGCCGCGTTCACGGCAACGAGGACGACTAATGTGAAGCCTCCAAAAAAGGCGGCATAGGTTGAACATTTATGAAGTAGAAGTCCAACCCGGTTTCCCGGGTTGGGCTCCACTGGTTTATCCGAGTTTGGTGACTCTGGATCACTCATACTTTTTAATTAAGCCGCGAGCAGTATCGACCAGCTTCCTTCCGTCTAGCCCACGAGACGCTGAGTTAGCGATCCAGTCTGCAACCAGCTGGTCACCGATCGTTTTTATCTCAGCTAAGGGTGCCCCGGATAGATCATGAAATTCACCCCCGGCCTTGACAGCCAGCGCTCGTGCGGGTTCCTCGAATCCGTCCCAGAGCTCTCCCGCCAGCTTGGCCAAAGCCATTCCTGAATTTTTATCAATGATGGCTTTATGCTTTGGGCTCAGTGATTCGTATTTGGCCTTGTTCATAATAAACAGAAATGGTGACGTATAGAGACCCCGGGATCCAACAATATCGGTATGCGACTTCGTTAGTTCCTGGAGTTTAAATGAAGGCATGATCTCCCAAGGTACTACCATCCCATCGATTACTCCTTTTGATAGAGATGGTGCAACTTTCGGAACTGGCATCCCGACTGGCGTTGCGCCCATCTTCTCTAGCATCTGGGTTATTGGTCTAGTTGGCCCGCGCATTTTAAGACCCTTCAAATCGGCGGCCGATTTTATCAGCCTATTCTTTGTGTGGATCTTTCCTGGTGCATGAACGTGTACAGCCAAAACTTTGTAATCTTTGAGGTCATCAGCCGCTACGGTGTCGACATATTCCTGGATTGCCTGGGATGTAGGAGTGGCAGCCGCGGGCATGAAAGGCAGTTCAAAGACTTCTAGTCGTGGGAATCTTCCCGGCGTGTAGCCGGCCACGGTCCAAACAATATCAACAACACCGTCCCTCACTTGGTCCACGAGCTGAGGGGGTGCCCCACCCAGCTGCATAGATGGGTACATCTCGACTTTGATTTCACCATTGGATTCTGCTGAGATCTTGTCTGCCCATGGTTTTACGAACTTCGCGTTTGAATTCGCTGGCATGGGAACCATCGTATGGAATTTCAGGGTGACTGAGTCCGCGCCCGCAAAGCTTGCTGCCGACAAGGCCAGCATCGCTGATCCACAAACCTTAAGAACTTTATTCATAATTTTATCTCCAACCGACATTCATTATTTTTATGTATAGTTATCAAAAAATAACCCATTTGTGTTAACACCGCCAACGATTATCGATTCGATTACAAACGGCTCACGTTCAACCTGTGTTTGGTTTTCTTTGTCCATCAATAACCTGTTAGTTGACGCGTTACGTCCCAAGAATCTCTGTCTGTCAAACTCTACCGTATAGACCCAATTCGTATCATAAGCATAGTGTTTTCATTTCGAAATCGGGTCCAGTCTGCAAACCTATTTTTGATACAATCATCCAACGGTTTACGCCGTAATGAGCAGATTTATTTGTTCCACCCCGGGCAGTAGGTGGAATTTTTGTGTTCGCTGAGAGAGCGAATTGATAGCGGTTGTTAATGATCTCGAGGAACTACGGTATCTCGGATTGAGGAATGTTATGGAAAGAGAATATGACAATATCCCGGGGACCTATCCCCTTGATAGTCGCACATACAGGAAGGGTTACCACGTCAACATGTTCCTGATGAGCCTCAACAAGGCGGAATGTCGTGATCAGTTTGCTCAGGATGAGAGGGCATACCTCGACACGTTCAAGATGAAGGAGGATCAAAAGCTGGCCGTAATCGAGCGTCGCTATCTCGATCTTTTGAAGCTGGGAGCCAACGTCTATTACGCGTTTAAGCTTGTCTCATTCGACAGGCAACCACCACAGGTCATGTACGGCCAGATGGCCGAACCAAGGCTCACGTTTGATGAGTTTCAGCAGATGATGCTCGGGGGTGGGCGTCCGATTAATGGTAACCGCTCGGTTGAGGAGTGGAACAATGGCTAAGTTAATCGCCGGCATGGGGACATCCCACGTGCCCGGATTGGGTGCAGCCATGGATAATGGGAAAACAGAGGAGGACTACTGGAAAGGGCTGTTCGCGGGGTTGGAGCCTCTGAGAGGGTGGCATCAAGCCAACACGCCAGATGTAAACATCATCGTCTACAATGATCACGCGACAGAGTTTTCGCTGGATAGCTACTCCACGTTCACAATCGGTGTCGGCGAGTCATTTAAACCAGCCGACGAGGGATGGGGCCCACGGCGGGTTCCTGAGATGCTAGGACATCCTGAGTTGGCGTGGCATATTATTGAGTCAGCGATGGCCGACGAGTTTGACCTCGCAGTCAACGCAAGCATGGATTTGGACCACGGGTTCACGGTGCCGTTGTCGATCGCATATGGTCAGCCAAAAGAATGGCCCACAGCCGTGGTGCCCGTGTGTGTGAATGTTATTCAACACCCCCTACCTACAGCACTCCGCTGCTATAAGCTCGGCCAGGCAATTGGTAAGGCCGTTGCGTCTTATCCAGATGAGATTACCGTTGGAATTTGGGGAACGGGGGGTTTGTCGCATCAGCTCGGTGGCGAGCGAGTTGGTGTCGTGAATCCGGAGGTGGATCAACGATTTCTTGATAACTTGAGCAAAGACCCTTTGGCCAATACGCGTCTCTCTCATACAGACTTCATGCGTGAAGCCGGCTGCGAGGGCGTTGAGATGATCATGTGGAATGTGATGCGGGGTGCGCTTGGCGATAATGTTGAAGAAGTATTCCGTCTCTATCACATACCTGTGTCTGCGACTGCTTATGGCGCCATCATTCTTGAGAATAGATAAACGGAGAACTGAGCGATGAATAAAGTCCGCATTGGCGTGGCCGGAGCTAATGGAGCATTTGGATCGAAGCACCTAGATGCGCTGTCACAGATTGATAATGCCGAGATTGTGGCGGCGATGGCCACCACCCGAGAGAAGGCAAACGGAGTGGCGGATAAATATTCCATTCCGAATCGATTTGACAATTATGATGAGATGCTCGAGCTGGCGGATTTAGACGCTGTTATATTGGCGACGCCTACCCAAATACACGCCGAGCAGGGTCTTAAGGCAATGGCCGCGGGCAAGCATGTTCTGATTGAGATACCAATGGCAGATACCATTGCAGATTCAGAGGCGTTGGTGTCAAAACAAAGGGAGACAGGACTGGTCGCGATGGCGGGACATGTTCGACGGTTCAATCCATCTCACCAGTGGGTTCACAACAAGATAGTTGCTGGTGATTTATCGATACAGCAGATGGATATTCAGACCTATTTCTTCCGTCGGACGAATATGAACGCAAAAGGTGAGCCGCGTTCTTGGACTGATCACCTCTTATGGCACCATGCATGTCATTCGATCGATTTATTCCGCTACCAGGCGGGTGAAGACGTAACCGAAGTTCACGCTATCCAAGGGCCGATTCATCCTGATCTCGGAATAGCGATGGATATGTCGATTTTAATGAAAACCGAATCAGGAAAGCTTTGTACGCTCTCTCTGTCGTTCAATAATGATGGCCCGCTCGGATCGTACTTTAGATATATTTGCGACAACGGTACCTACATCGCGAGTTATGACGATTTATTCGATGGGCATAACAACCCGATTGATGTTTCCGGCGTGGATGTCTCATTGAATGGCATTGAGCTTATCGATCGCGAGTTTGTCTCAGCGATTCTCGACAACAGAGAACCCAATAGTTCGCTGCAGCAATGCCTCCCGGCGATGAAAATCATGCATGAAATTGAGCAGAAGATGACGTTATAGGCGCTGTTGTGGATCGAGATTGTGTCTCGTAAGAAAACAAACCTCGTATATTCGGGGTAAGATGCATTGAGTTCGATACGGTTGGTAACGACGTGATATGACAGGCTCAGTTAATTGGTCTCTTGATCAAAATATTTGTTTTATTGGGTTTGGTGAGGCTGGTGAGGCTCTTTCTGGAGGATTTAGATCCCAAAGCCCTGTCGCTTGGGATCTGAAACTTTTATCAGACGAGCTCGGTTTTCGCGAACGAATTCAGAGCGTAGGGTTTAAACCAGCTTCGTCGCTAGAGGACGCTCTGGAAGGTATTGATTGGGTTGTCAGTTTAGTAACCGCTGACCAAGCGGCTATTGTTTGTGAGCAAGTGTGTTCAAGCATTCGATCCAAGTTTACCTACCTCGAAATGAACTCCTGCTCCCCAGGTACTAAGAGGTCCAATTCCCAGTTGGTTGAAGATGCCGGTGGCGTCTTGGCTGACGTGGCCATCATGAGTCCAGTGAATCCCTCAAGATTAGTGACACCGCTTCTCGTGTCGGGCCCATCTGCAGGGGATTGCGTAAGTTTTTTGAACCACTTTGGTTACAACGCGTCTTTGTGCGGCCCCGACGTCGGCCAGGCGTCTTCACTGAAAATGACTCGATCAATTATGATCAAGGGCGTCGAAGCTTTGAGCGCAGAATGTTTTTTGGCAGCGCAACGCCTTGGTATCCAATCTGAAATCGTTGCCTCGCTGACGAAGAGCTTTGACGGTCTCGATTGGTTGAAGCGTGGAGGATATAACCTCGAACGGATGAGTAAGCATGGTATTCGTCGCGCTGCCGAGATGCGTGAGGTTGTTGCGACGATTGAAGAGACTGGCTTGTCGGCAGATATGACTCGCTCAACCGTCGAGTGGCAGCAAAGAATTGGCGAATTGGCGCTCGACCCCGACACAGAGGATCTGGCGAAACTCAGTCAATTGCTGAACGAAAGACTGCGCTAACGAGCCTCGAGATGGAGATGCCGATTCATAGGTCGAATTTTTATGGCTCAGCGGTTATTTCGTTATTTGTGAAAATGAGCCAGTGGACATACGTTCCTACTTAAAGGTTGAGGAGAGACTATGATTATTGATTGCCACGGGCACTACACGACCACACCGCCGGGCGTTGGAGCCTTCAGAGAAGCACAGAAGGAAGCTGTCGCAAACGATCCTTTATTCAAAGGTGACAAGGGGTCGATTGATGTAAGCGACGACGAAATCCGAGAGTCGATCGAGAATAACCAGCTTAAGCTTCAGCAGGAGCGGGGGACCGACCTGACCATTTTTTCTCCACGCGCGAGCTGGATGGGCCATCACGTTGGTAATGAGTGGACCAGCCTTTATTGGACACACCACCAGAACGCTCTCATCAAACGCGTCTGTGA
>CAJYBS010000131.1 GCA_913064795.1 uncultured Gammaproteobacteria bacterium | reverse complement strand
AACTTATCGACAATCAAGGGGTCGCAGGACAATCAGAGGTACAGTCCATTGAATCGGCGAGCTGCTCAGTCCGTTTTTTGAGGAGCGCTCATTCAATCTCGGTGAAAGCAATCTCTGTGCTTAATGCCACCCCTCTCACTAACGTAAAGAGGCTACGGGGAGAAATTGGCATGAGCGAAGCAACGCATTCTTGGTTAAGAAAATTTGAGGCTTTTTTTTAACGACTGCCGACACCAACTACAAAAGCCATCTCAAAGTGCCTCAACCGGTGAGCGTCGGCTTACCCATTTTTTAAAACGCGCAGCGCTTCAAAACACTCACTGACTGCTACACGCGAAGGCCTAGGACATTCCGCTGGATAACAAATTCTCAACCGGTTGGTAGAGTGCTTCGAGGTAAGCGACATCATCGGATTGTAGTTCGAGCTCTGCGGCCTCAACTAAGTCGGTCAGCTGGGCTGCTTTCGATACACCGACAACCGGGCAAACGACGCCGGGAACCGTAAAGAGCCAAGCAACAGCGATCTGAGCGGGCGTCTTTCCATACTTCTCTGCCACCTCAATCACTCGATCGGCAATTTTGAAGATGTTCTCTCCTCGATACAGAGATTCAGTACGGTTTCGGTCTTGGCCCGAGGATCTTGCGGTTGACCCTTGATCGAAGCTGCCCTTATAGGCACCTGCAAGAATCCCACGAGCGAGTGGCGACCAGGGCGTCACGGCGACGCCGGTTTTAAGGCAATAAGGGATCATCTCGCGCTGTTCTTCACGATAAATGAGATTGAGATGATTCTGCATCGAGATGAATTGGGTCCAGCCGTTCTGCTGAGCGGTCATTTGAAGCTCTGCAAATTGCCAAGAAAACATCGATGAGGCGCCTAAATACAGCGCCTTCCCGGCTTTAACGACGTCGTTTAACGCCTCTAAAGTTTCTTCAATCGGTGTCTGAGCCTGACCCGGAATGCCGTGGGGATGGCGGTGAATAATGAGTTGATCAACGTAATCATGGCCAAGGCGCTTGAGTGATCGATCAACGCCTTCGATGATGTGCTTCCTTGACAGGCCACCTTGATTGGGGCTGCGTCCCATCGGCATGGACACTTTGGTCGTTAAGACATATTCATCTCTGGGCAAAAGTTCTTTGAGCAGCTGTCCAACGACGATTTCAGAGGCACCGACACCGTAAATATCCGCACAATCAAAGTAATTGATGCCCTGCTCGATGGCGGCTTCGAAGATAGGTCGGGCATCCTCTGTCCCAAGCGTCCAGTCGCCCTGATGGCCGCGACCCGGTTCTCCAAAATTCATGGTACCTAAACACAGCTTCGACACCTGAAGGCCTGTATTACGGCCCAGTTGCAGTGATTTTAACATCTTAGTTCTCTCTCTTTTTTTGGCGAGTCAACGCATCATGGCAGGAGCCTGGCCAGTTATAAGTCTATGGCACCGCCTTAAAGCCTGCCTTAGTCCGAACCGCTTGGTCAAACCCTGCTGTCGCAACAAGCCACACAGGTTCGGGGCGAAAGGGAGTTTGAACCTCTTTGATCTTTATACAGTGGATCATCGGTCGGGGAGCATATTCTCAAATAGTGCCTTGCATTATATCAACAAGCCGTCAACTATAGGTTTTCAGTCAGAAACCTCCCTCGAATGACGCCCACAGAAACATTGTACCTAAAGTACTCGCTGTCCCAGTTGGTCGCCTTGTGATAGGGCGGCGTTCCGGTTCTCAAGGGTCACAGTCTGCGAGGAGACGGGCGTATCCCAGCCTAAAATCAGTATTAACAGCGACCAGCGCCGCACTGCTAATCACCCTATTGGGAATGGCTTACCTTTTGTTTTTCTGGCCGCGTCCCGCCGATACCACCGAGGCGCGGGTTTGGTACGGCAAGGGCGACCAAGTCGACTATTGCGACATCCAGACGTTAGATGGCGACGGACTTCGCGCATCTGAAATACCAAAAGCCTACACCCCGGGGTGCAAGTTTGATGTTGTCCCGATGCCGATCTTGGCGAATTGCCGGGAGCCTCTGAAGGACGGGATAGTCGATATGCGGGGATTGTGGCGCGGGGTAACCGGGCGCATCGGACACCTTGAACGCATCGAACAATGTGGCGACCGGTTTGTCATTACTGTTGGTGGTTTGATCCATGACTTTCGCGCCGATGCTACCCTCGCAAATGGAGCACGAGATGTGAATCCGCCTTTCTGCACGAATTTCGCATCAGCGATTCGTTCAGACAGCAGCGGCGCGCTTCAATTCCGCCCTTTCAATCTATTTGATGCTGTCGAACGACGCTTAGAAGACGATCATCTTGTTTTTACCTACATCGATGGCATCGAAACACGAATGGAAAGAATCTGTCATTATCCTGTCGGAAAAAGCACGACGGAACAGAACCCAGAGAAGGCGGGAAACATTCGCCCTGTGGCTCGCCAATAAGAAAACAGAAAGGAAACACACAAAATGCGCTCAATTATTCCTCGGGCTTTGACTCTACTGCTTGCGCTATTCTCAATCCTCTTTGTGGTTATGGGGCTGCGCTGGCTGGTCAACCCAGCGGGTAGCGCGCCTCAACTCGGTCTAACCCTGGAAACAGGGGTTGGACTGAGCTCACAGGTGGGTGATCTATCGGCCTTTTTCTTAGTCGCAGGCCTCAGCGGGCTCATCGCGCTCGTTTCCCGAAACAGAATCTGGTTCTACCCGCCAGCCATGCTGCTGCTCTTTGCAGCAAGCGGCAGGACGGTCGCCTGGGTGGTCCATGGCGCAGATTTTGCCCTGCAAAGTATTGTGTTCGAGATCCTCGTCGCCAGCCTATTTTTGATCGGCTCTAAAGTCTTAGCGGAACGATGAGCGTGCTTCGATCTAACTATTTAAACCTGGGATTCCTTCTCGGAGTCATTGCTCTGATTAGCTCGGTCAATGCCGAAAATGTTAACCGACCCAATATTGTCTTTCTGTTGGCCGACGATCTCGGCTACACCGACATCGCGCCCTATGGCAGCGAGGTGGCTACGCCCAACTTGTCGCAGTTGGCAAGCGAGGGTACACGGTTCACGAACTACCATACAGCGGCGAATTGCGCACCCGCCCGTGCCATGCTGCTAACCGGTGTTAGCAGCCACCTAGCTGGGGTACCCAATATCCCAGAGATGATGTCACCCGCACAAAAACTCCAGGACAACTATCAAGGTGTCCTCGGTAACAACGTCGTCACCATCGCCACGCTGCTCGAGGATACTGGTTATCACACCTATCTCGCGGGAAAGTGGCATCTCGGTGCAACCCCGGGTAAGTTGCCCAGCGAGCGGGGCTTTGAGCGAACCTTCGCATTGATGGATTCGGGTGCTGACAACTTTGAACAACGTCCTTATTTACCCATCTATGATCAAGCCAACTGGTTCGCCGATGGTGAAAGAACTCAGTTGCCTGATGATTTCTACTCATCGAAGTTCCTCATCGATAAAACGATTGAGTTTATCGACAGCAACCTTAAAGACGGGAAACCATTTTTTGCTTACGTGCCCTTTCAGGCAGTTCATATGCCAGTCCAGGCTCCCCAGAAATATATCGAGCCATACATGGCCCAGTATGACGAAGGCTGGCATAAACTGCGTCAAGAGCGGCACGCGCGGGCTGCTAGCCTTGGCATCGTCCCCGGCGACGTTGAGCGCGTAGAGGCCGCATCAACCATGGATTGGGAGACGCTGTCTCCTCAGCAACGCCGATATGAATCCAAACGCATGGCGGTTTACGCCGGCATGATCGAAGCGATGGATGTTCACATCGGGCGGTTGGTCGCCTACCTCAGAGAAACAAATCAGTTCGACAACACCGTGTTTATCTTTACGTCCGACAACGGCGCGGAAGGGAGCGGCCCCCAGGACCCCACTTCATTCAGCAGCCGGCAAGGGCCTTCAAGCCTCGGCTATAACACAGACTACGAGACCCTCGGGCTCAAAGGCAGTTTCAACAGCATTAACCCAGGCTTCACCAGTGCGGCAGTGGGCCCCCTGTCCTACTATAAATTTTACGTCGGTGAGGGTGGACTGCGTGTACCGCTCATTGTGTCAGGCAAGCCCCTTGGTGATGTGCCTGAACAAACCGCTGCCTTCGCCTGGGCGACCGATATTGCCGCCACGATCATCTCCCTCGCCGGCGTTGAGGCACCCGGCCGGAGATACGGGGGGCGCCCGATCTTGCCAATGACGGGAAAAGATCTGACCCCCGTTGTCAGCGGTGAAGTTGAAGGCGTGTACAGTGAGGATGACGCCATTGGATATGAGTTGACCGGCCATGCCGCATTATTTATGGGCGACTATAAGCTGATGCGAAACCTCGCGCCCATGGGAGATGGCGAGTGGCGGCTCTTTAACATCGTCAAGGATCCAGGAGAGGCCAGAGATCTGAAATCTGAAATGCCAGAACGATTCGAGCGAATGATCTCGGCCTACGAGCAATTCACAGTTGAAAATAGAGTCCAGCCCTTACCAGAAGGCTATTCCCAGGGACGTCAGATCATCGTTAATGCCTTACGAGAACGCCTAGGCTCAGGAATCATTATTGGACTTTTACTGATTCTGCTACTGATGCCCCTCATCGTCTATGTCCGAATGAGACGGTCTGGTGGATCACACTAAAACACGAAATGGTTAATGATTGAGGAACGCTGATGTTTGATGGTCGATACACACTCTGGGGCGGAGAGCACAGCCTTTTTACGAGAAAGTTGCAAGCAATGCTGAACTATCTCGCACTTGATTATGAATTTAAGTTAAAGACTGCCGAGGCTTCCCCCGGGGTTGAAGCGCGACTCGGTACGCATTTCATTCCAGGTCTCGAATTGCCCGAGGGATGGTTCATTCATGACACGACACCCATCGGACTGATGTTAAATACCAAGTACCCGGATCGCCCCATTCTCCCGACTTCGCCAATACAAAAAATCGCAGCGCACCTGCTTGAAGATTGGGCAGACGAATGGTTCGGCCGATATGCCATCAGCAGCCGGTGGTGTTATCCACACAACGTTGAACATATGGCCAAAGGATTCTATGCCAATCAAATCGGAAAATTCATGCATGAACCGCTGACACCAGAAGAGACAACCCAAGCCGCAGAGATGATTACGATGGTGCGGGACAACTTTGGATTACGCGCTTGCGCGAATCGTGGCTGTGGACCCGATCAGGCAGAGGCCGTCCGGAAGGACTTTGAGGCCTTAATGGACAAAGCCGGGGAACATTATGGTCGTTACCAATTTCTGCTTGGGGACCGAGCCAGCCTTGGAGACTTCACATTTGCCGGCTTATTTAAAGCGCACATCGCGGCGGATCCGGAGCCTCGCAGTTGGATTGATGGCAGCACGCCGGAGATGGTTGATTACATGGATCGTGTATTCAACGCGCAAACCAATGATGCTGACTACCTGCCCAATGATGATCTACCCGATACCTTGATGCCATTTTTTGATCACATGCGTGATACCTACCATCAGTTTCTTCGCGCCTCTGGAGAGGCACTATCGGCGGGTGAGAAATGGTGCGAAGTCGATCTCGGAGACGGACCCGTCAAAATGAGGTCACTGAAGTACAGCGAAGTTTCCCGATGCCATATCAAAAAAGAAATAGAGTCGCTGAGCAAAGCAGATCGAGCTGCCGTCGATGATACGCTTGGGCCTATGGGGGTACTGGATGCCTACCTGATGCCGCCGTACCTCGGTTGATGCGAGATGGGACTAACGACCCGTCATCGAAAACAATAACCATGCTTAAGATTCGATCCCCGGATTCGTTGCGCCATTAACGCTAAATCATTGGCGGGCGGGTGATTAGATGGCCACTGTCTCGGCTTCGAATTACTCACTGTCTTTGGGTGGTTGCGCCATTGCCTGGAGCCAGGTCCGCAAGATTTTGCCGACTCGGTCATCGAGCTCGTCGGGCTTGATCCCAACACGCTTGGCATAAGGTA